>NZ_BAAGZI010000012.1:0-41148 GCF_054778695.1 Actinocorallia lasiicapitis | reverse complement strand
GGCGGGCCCGCCGGCCGCGCGCGGGTGGACCGCTCCGCTGCCCGACACCGGGGTCTGGGTGGACGCCGACGCCACGACCCTCCTGCTGCGCGGCACCGGCAGCGCCTGCGACCGTTCCGCCAGGGTCGAGGTCGCCGAGACCGACCGCGCCGTCCGGATCAAGGTGACCCGTTCGGGTGTGGAGCGCACCTGCCCGCTCATCGGTGTCTTCCGGACCTTCGCGATCGATCTGTCGGCGCCGCTGGGCGACCGCCGGATCGTCGACTTCGCCGACCGCGACTACCTCAGGCTCAAGCTCCGTCCCGCGGGGCGGGGGTCGGGCGGGCAGTACGAGATCCCCGTCGAGACGGTCCACGCCGCCGCGCCCGTCCTGCCCCGGATCGTCCCGAAGGGGACGGCTGCGACGGCCGAGGGCTACTGGGCGGATCCGTCGGGCACCGTCCTGGTGCTGAACGAGCCGGTCGGGCAGTGCGTCACCGGGGTGTCGATCGCCGTCGACGAGTGGGCCCGTTCGATCCGGCTCGTCTTCCGGCACACCCCGGCCGCGATCGACTGCCCCGACCTGGTCATCGGCCGGCAGTACCGGATCGCGCTGCGCCGTCCCCTCAATGGCCGGATCGTCCGCGACGCCAAGGGCCAGATCATGCAGGCGCTCCCCAACGCCCCGACCTCCCCGATCGCCGACGAGTTCCGCGTCCTCTACCGCTGAGCTCCGTCAGGCCTCGATGAGCCGCGACAGCACGATCGAGGTCTTGGTCTGGACGATCATCCGGTCGCCGCGGAGCCTTTCCAGGGCCTCCTCCAGATGGTGGATGTCGCGCGCCCGCATATGGACCAGGGCGTCCGGCTCGCCGGAGACGGTGTAGCAGGCGACGACCTCGGGGTGCCGCCGCACACTGGCCTTGATCTGGGCGGCGCTGGTGCCGCCCGTGCAGAAGATCTCGATGAACGCCTCGGTGGTCCAGCCGAGCGCGTCCTGCGAGACGACGGCGCGGTAACCAGTGATGATCTTGTCGGCGCGGAGCCTGTCGACGCGTCGTTTCACTGCGGGGGCGGAAAGGCCGACGATGTCGCCTATCTGTGCGAACGAGGCACGTGCGTTCTCCAGCAGGCACGCAATGATCTGCTGGTCAATGCCGTCAATTTGCAACGAATCGCGCCTCTCGCTTCGCCTTTTGTTTTGGATTCCCGTTCGGTACGACCATAACCTGAGATACATGACGACCACCTCTGAGCTGCGGGCGCTGTCCGAGGCGCACTCCGCGCACAACTACCACCCGCTGCCCATCGTGATCGAGAAGGCCGAGGGCGCCTGGGTCACCGACGTCGAGGGCAAGCGCTACCTCGACATGCTGTCCGCCTACAGCGCGGTCAACTTCGGGCACTGCAACCCGCGCCTCGTCAACCGGGTCAAGGAGCAGCTCGACCAGGTCACGCTGGTCAGCCGCGCCTTCGACCACGACCAGTTCGGCCCGTTCGTCACCGAGCTCGCCGAGCTGTGCGGCAAGGACATGGTCCTGCCGATGAACTCCGGAGCCGAAGCCGTCGAGACGGCCCTGAAGACCGCCCGCAAGTGGGGCTACGAGGTGAAGGGCGTACCGGCCGACCAGGCCAACATCATCACCTTCCAGGGCAACTTCCACGGCCGCACCACCACCATCGTCTCCTTCTCCGACGACCCGGACGCCCGTAACTCCTTCGGGCCGTTCACGCCCGGGTTCCGGTCCGTCCCCTACGGCGACGTCGAAGCGCTCCGCGCCGCCGTCGACGAGAACACCGTCGCCGTGCTGATCGAGCCGATCCAGGGCGAGGCGGGCGTCAACGTGCCGCCGTCCGGGTTCCTCACGGCCGTCCGCGAGATCTGCACCGAGGCGAACGCCCTGATGATCGACGACGAGATCCAGGCGGGTCTCGGCCGCACGGGCCGCACGTTCGCCGCCGACCACGAAGGCGTCGTCCCCGACATCTACATCCTCGGCAAGGCCCTCGGCGGCGGCATCATGCCCGTCTCTGCGGTCGTGGCGAACCAGGACATCCTGGGTGTCTTCCAGCCGGGCCAGCACGGCTCGACCTTCGGCGGCAACCCGCTCGCGTGCGCCGTCGGCCGCGAGGTCGTCGCGATGCTGAACGAGGGCACCTTCCAGGAGCACTCCGCGGAGCTCGGCGCGTACATGCACGAGCGGCTCGGGAAGCTGGCCAACGTCAAGGCCGTCACCGGGCGCGGCCTGTGGGCCGGGATCCAGCTCCACGGCAAGGCGCGGCCCGTCTCCGAGCGGCTGATGGAGCGCGGCGTCCTGGCCAAGGAGACCCACGAGACCATCATCCGGCTGGCCCCGCCGCTGGTGATCACCAAGGAAGAGCTCGACTGGGCCATCGACCAGCTCGAAGCCGCACTGGCCGAAGGCTAGTTCCCACAAGCTGCGGGGGAGGCGCCGCCCGGTTCCGGGGGGTATCCGAGGCGCGCCTCTCCCGCAATCCACCACCCTCCAACAGGGGTGAGCACGGAAAACCCGTTCCACAGCGCCGTGGAACGGGTTTTCGCGTACCCGGGGCGGTCCCCCGTCGTCGGACTGTCGGGGGGAGGGCCGTAAGATCCGAGGTCATGACGTTCGCGACGGCCGACCTCATCGACGATTTCGAATCCGAACTGCAGAGCTGCGAGACCCAGTTCCGCCAGTTCGGCTCCCTCCAGGTGTTCAGCGGGCCGGTCAGCACGGTCCGGTGCTTCCGCGACAACGGCCTCGTCAAGAAGATCCTCAACACTCCCGGCGAGGGGCGCGTGCTCGTCGTGGACGGCGGGAACTCCCTGGCCAGCGCCCTGTGCGGTGATCTGATCGCGAAGGCGGCCGTCGACAACGGCTGGTCCGGGATCGTGATCAACGGGGTGGTCCGCGACACCGTCACCCTCGCGACCCTCCGGATCGGGATCAAGGCGCTCGGCGCCAACCCGAAGAAGTCCGCCAAGGACGGCGCGGGCGAGGTCGACGTCCCGGTGACGTTCGGCGGCGCCGAGTTCCGGCCCGGCTCCTGGCTGTACAGCGACCATGACGGCATCGTCCTCGCCGACCGGGAACTCCCGCTCTGATCTCGATGTGATCTCCCGATCGGGAAAAACCGGGAGGTCGTGCGATACTCCGGTCGCTTAACGAGAGGAGCGACCGGAATGAGCAGGACGACCAGGACGCCCGGGATCAACGTCAAATGGGCGATCATCGGGCTGATAGCCGCCGTCGGCGTGGGCTTGATGCTGACCCTTCAGGTCCGGAACTGGATCGCGCTGGGCGTCGAGTCCGGCGGATCGTGCGGATCGTCGCGCGGGATCAGCAGCGGGCCCTGCCCCCAGAGCTGGGGCACGATCTTCGGGCTGTCGCTGGCGTCGCTGTTCCTGTTCGTGCCGCTGGTCTTCATGGCGCTGGTCAAGGCCGGGCGGATCGGCTGCGTGGCGGGCGCGGTGGCGGCGGCCGTCGGCGTCTACCCGGGCATCCTGCTGTTCGACGCGATGCACGGCCGCACCATCGAGGCGGCCTGGTCACTCCCGTCCGACACGGGCTCCGACACCGACACCGAAGGGGTGTGGGCCTCCGGCGAGACGGTCGTCCGCGCCAGGTTCGACGGGCTGACCGCCTACCAGGCGGGCTCGGGGGAGCGGCGCTGGAACTGGCAGCTCCCTGGCCGTGACGTGCTGTGCGGGCTGAGCCGGACCGCCGACGGAGGCGTCGGGCTGGTCGCCCGGCAGAGCCCCGACGCCGGGCTCTGCGGCACGACGACCGCGCTCGACCTGGTCACCGGCAAGGTGCTGTGGGAGCACACCGTCGCCACCGAGGACCTCTCCGCGGGCACCGAGTTCGACCGGCTCGCGCTCGCCGGCGACTCCGCGCTGGTCCGCACGTCCCGGCTGGTGCAGGCGCTCGGCGTCAAGGACGGCGCGGTCCGCTGGAAGCGCACGCCGAAGAGCCCGCGGTGCCTTTTCGGCTGGATCGCGGGCGGCACGGACCGGACGGTCGTCGCGGAACGCTGCCACGACACCGACGCCGCCACCCATGTGCTGCGCTCCCTCGATCCGGCCACCGGCCGTGAGTTGTGGTCGCTGCGGATCCCGGCCGTCGGCAACGCCAACGTCTCGTTCGTGTCGGCCGAGCCGCTGGTCGTGCGGGTCCAGGAGACCGACCAGCGCGGCACCACGTCCCTGCTGTCGATCAACGGCGAGGGCCGCGTCATCGCGACCATCCCCGTCGACGAGTCCGACGCGAAGATCGAGGACGATCCGCTGGGGTCGCGGTCCGTGATCCCCGTGTACCGGATCGCCGTCACCAAGGACACGCTCGTCGCCAAGACCAGGAACACGCGGGGCGAGAACCGGCTGACCGCCTACTCCCTCACCGACGGCCACCGGCTGTGGCAGTCCCCGAAGGGCCGCGACACCATCGCCTTCGTCGCCTATGACGGCAAGGAGGTGCTGACGGCGACGGCCCGGTCGGGTCTGCTCCGGCTGCGCGCCCTCGATCCGGCCACCGGGAAGGAACGCGTCTCGGCGGCCGTCCCGCTGGACTACCTGGACTCGGGCTCGCAGCTCATCCCGACCCCCTCGGCCCTCATCGTCGCCGCCGGCTCGGGCCACGCCCCCTACTCGCCCCTTCAGGGGCTGCCCAGACCCTAGTTCTGGGCGCGCTGCAGGAAGGCGGCGAACTCGTCGAGGGAGAGTTTGCCGTCGCGGGACTTGTCGGCGGTGACCATGACCTCGACGACGCGCGTGAAGTCGGAGTCGTGGCCGAGCGCGTGCATGAGCGCGCCCAGCTCGTTGATGTCGATGAACCCATCGTTGTCGGTGTCGATGAGGTCGAAGGTCGGCTTGTATTCGTTCGTCACACGCGGCACATTAGCGGCCGGGCGTCGAGGAGCGGGTGCCCGGCCGGAAAACGCTCGGCGGCTGGTGCGAACAGCACCATACGTGTCGAAGACCTGTCGTAGAGTGACCATCATGGCGCTGCTCTCGCTCGTGCGCGCCGGCCGGCCCCAGCATCTGCTGCGCCGTCCGGTGGCGTGGCCGCCCACCGCGGAGAAACTGTACGCGGCCCTTTCCGTCCCCAAGGGCTGCACGATGACGTTGACGTCGGGACGCGTCCGGATCGAGGGCGCCCGCGACCAGCAGCGGCTCGCCGCGCAACTGGCGTGCGAGCTGCCCGACGGGGTCCGGGTCGAGCTGTACGACGGCCGGGTCGTGGTGTCGGGCGTCCCGGATCCGGCTCATGACGGGGTCGTCGCCGCGCTCCGCGCCAGGCTCACCGAGCCCGCCGCCGAGCACCGGTGGAGCGTGCACCGCGACGCGACCGTGCTGATGCCGCGGGCGCGCTCCTACGTTCGGCCGGATCTGAGCTTCGTCCGGGCCGGGGCCGGGTGGCAGGGCGAGGTGGTGCTCGGTTCGGATCTGGCGCTGGCCGTCGAGGTCGCCGCCGCTCCCGACTCCGCCGACGACCGCGAGGCCAAGCGCCTGTTCTACGCGGCCGCCGGGGTCTCCTCCTATCTCCTGTTCGATCTGCCCGACCAGCAGGCCGTCCTGTTCGACATCCCCATCGACGGCGACTACCAGCACGCCGAGCGGGTCCCGCTCGGCACCCCTCTTCCCGTCCCCTACGGCACCCCTCTGGACACCCGATGCGAACCCTCCTGATCTGTACCGTTCTGTCGCTCGCTCTTAGCGCATGTAACGATGGTTCCGATACACCCGAAAAGGCCCCTCTTCCCACCCATTCGGTGCCCTTCACTCCCCCTGTCGTCACCCCCGCGGCCCCCGTGGTGCCTTAACGCGATGAACTGCTGCGATCTTGTGGCCTGGACGTGATCAACCGCTGGTTATGGTGCGGAAACAGATCACTTCAGGTGAGGAGCGGGCATGTCGGAAGAAGTCACCAAGGGGCGCCGGGTCTCCGGCGACCAGCGAGCAGATCTGGCGAGGACCGCGGCTGACAAGTACGCGTCGGGTGCGAGCATCCGGTCGCTGGCCGCGGAGCTCGGACGTTCGTACGGCTTCGTCCACAAGCTGCTGGGCGAGGCGGGCGTCGAGCTGCGCGGGCGTGGCGGCAACAACCGAGGCAAGAAGTAGTGGCCGCGGTCAGGTCGGCGGCCGGGCACTGGGACGTCCCGGACGGTAGCTGACCGCACCCGGCCGGGACGAGGCGTACCGGTCGGTGTCGGAGACGGGCGGAGGGTGCTGGGGGCAGCCCTTTCCGCCCGGCTTCGCGTTTGGGCGGCTCCGCACGGCGGAACGCTCAAGATCATGGAATCGAGGACCGCGCCGGGACTGCTCGTCCTGATCGGCGTGGCCGCCGCGGCCATCGCCCTGACCTGGCTGCAGTCGGAGTCCGGGATGGTCGGGCCGGCGGTGCTGGCGCTGCTGCTGGTCATCGCGGTCAGCCCGATCCGCGGCTGGCTGTCCAGGCGCGGCGCACCCGACTGGGTGAAGGTGGCCGTCCCGCTCGCCACGGTGCTGCTGTTCCTGGCGGGGATGGGGTTCGCGCTGGTCGTCGCGCTGACCCAGCTCATCAATCTGCTGCCCGCGTACTCCTCGGAGTTCAACCAGATCGCGACGAACGTCGCGGACCGGCTGGCGCCGTACGGCATCCACACCGCGGACCTGGTCGACAAACTGCGCAAACTCAACCCGTCGAATCTGGTGCCGTACCTGCAGACCCTGCTGAACACGCTGATGAGCGTGTCGTCGGCGCTCGTCCTGCTGATCACGCTGCTCGTCGCGATGTCCCTGGACGCCACCGGCATGGGCCGCCAGCTCGACAAGATCTCCGAGGAGAAGCCGGAGCTGGTGCGGGCGCTGCGCGGCTGCGTCCGGGACACCTACAGCTACCTGAAGGTCAGCACGGTGTTCGGCGCGCTGATGGCCGTCTGCGACTCGATCGTCCTGTGGATGCTGGGGGTGCCGCTGCCGCTGCTGTGGGGGCTGCTGGCGTTCCTCGCCAACTACATTCCGAGCCTCGGGTTCCTGCTCGCGCTGATCCCGCCGGCGCTGCTCGCGCTGCTGATCGGCGGGGTCGGCAAGATGCTGGTCGTCATCTGCGCGTACATCGCCATCAACTTCGTGACGCAGTCGCTGCTGCTGCCGAAGTTCCTGAGCGGCGCCGTCGGGCTGTCGGTGACGATCACGATGCTGTCGCTGGTGCTGTGGACGACCGTCCTCGGCCCGCTCGGCGCGATCCTCGCCGTCCCCCTGACCCTCATGGTCCGCGCCCTCCTCCTCGACCCCGACCCGTCCAAGCGCTGGGCGGGCCGCCTCCTGACCGGCGCCGACCCCCGCGCCGAATAGGCGCGGGGGCCGTACCTTGGCGGCGGACTTACGGGTTGGTGGTCACTTCGAAGCCCGCGCCGTAGACGTCGGCGGGGGTGGCGACATCACGGGCCCGCAGGTCGGCGAGGATGTTCGCCGAGCTGACGGTGGCGTACTGGGGGTACCACAAGATGATCCCCCTGGTGATGCCGATCCACGGACCTTCGGCCTTGAAGCCGTTGGCCTCGGACGGGTAGGCGCTGCCGGGGACATGCCAGATCGCCGGGCCGCCGGAGTCTCCGCCCTTGGTCGGGGCCGAGCTCACGTAGACCCCGCTCAGGTGGCCGGTGATGCGCGCGTACCAGACGCCGAGCTGGCCTGACTTGACGATCTCGTTGTTGTGCTGCCACGAGGTCCCCACGAGGCGCTCGGTGTCGAGCACGGGGGTGACGGTGGCGATGGGGGTAGGCGACCCGTTGGGGGTCTTCATTTCGCCCGTCTGCTTCAGGTGGGTCCCCGTGGAGGACAGCAGCACGGACGGGACCAGCTCGATGATCATGTAGTCCCTGGCCGCGTCGGCGTCGCTCCCGCCGTTGTTCCTGAAGTAGCGGACGTGGCCGATCACACCAGCGGACACGTCGTTGCGGTCCCAGATCGGGTAGAGGTTCTCGGTGAGATCCTGGTTGGCGTGTCCGGGGTCGGTGAGGCAGTGCCCGGCAGAGATCGCGATCTTGCGACCATAGTCGTCGTTGCCGACGGCACCGATAGAGCAGAAGCCGCTGGCGGGGTCGGCCTCGAAGACGATCTGCATCCCGTTGTAGATGCGCTTGCCCTCGTCGGCATGGGCGACGCCACCGGTGACGACCGAGGCGGCGGCCGCCACGGCCAGGAGCACACTGCTGATTTGCTTACGCACGCGAAAATCCTGTCGGTCGGGGTGGGGAGATCAACAAGCACAGTGGACCGCCCCCACCCCCACCAGTCCAGCCCGCCCCCCTATGGCAAATCTCATAGAGCCTAACCTGTCTATTTATGCTAGGTGCCGACGCATCGGGCGGGTGTGCGCGGGGGGCCGCGCGCACCCCGGGCGGGTTACGGGTTGGTGGTCACTTCGAAGCCGGCGCCGTAGACGTCGGCCGGGGTGGCGGCGTCGCGGGCGCGCAGGTCGGCGAGGATGTTCGCCGAGCTGGTGTAGATGTATATGGGGAGCGAGGGGAAGGACAGGCCCTTGGTGATGCCGGCCCAGGGCCCCTCGGCCTTGAAGCCGTTGGCCTCGGACGGGTAGGCGCTGCCGGGGACGTGCCAGATCGTCGGGCCGCCGGAGTCGCCGCCCTGGTGCTTGGCCCAGGACTGGTAGATGCCGCCCGCGTTGCTGGTGACGCGTCCGTACCAGATGCCGAGCTGGCCCGACACGACGAGCTCGTTGTTGTTGAACCACGCGGTGCCGAGCAGCCGCTCGCTGTCGAGCACGGGGCTGGTCGTGGCGTTGGGGCTGGGCGTCCCGCCGGGAACCTTCAGTTCACCCGTCTGCTTCATGTGCGTTCCCGTCGAGGACAGCCGTACGGACGGGACCAGCTCGATGATCATGTAATCCTTGGACACGTGGCCGTTGCCCGCGCCCTCGGGGTCCTTGAAGTAGCGGACATGGCCGATCGCGCCCGCGGCCAGGTCGTTGCGGTCCCAGATGGGCTGGATGTCGTCGAGGAGCTCCCGGTCTGCGTAGGCCGCGTCGCGGATGCAGTGCCCGGCGGAGATCGCGATCTTGCGGCCGTAGTCGTCGGTGCCGACCGCGCCGATGGTGCAGAACGCCTCGGGATGGTCGGGATGGAAGAGGATCTGCATCCCGTTGTGGACGCGCTTGGCCTCCTCGGCCTGGGCGACGCCGCTGATGGCGACCGAGGCGGCCGCCACGGCCAGGAGCACACTGCACAGTTGCTTACGCACGCGAAATCCTGTCGGTCGGGGTGGGATCAACGTCTCCAGTCGACCCTCCCCGCCCCCGCCGGTCCAGAGCTTCCCGCTATGGGCAATCTCATAGAGCCTGATATGTTTATTTGATGGGGGAGTGGGCGGCGGTTCATGAGCGTGTGGTGGCGGCGTTCGCCGCGGCGTGGCGCGAACCCACCCCGGAACTCTGGGCCGACCTGTTCGCCGAGCACGTCGAACTCGTCCAGCCGCTGCTGGGCAGTGCGACCGGCCGCGCTCAGGCGGTGGGCGAGGTCCGCCGGCTCCTGGCGTTCTGGCCTGATGTGACGGCCGAGGTGCTGGACTGGTCCGGCACCGGCGACCTGCTCTTCATCGACCTGCGGATCACCGGAACGGTCGGCGGCAGGCCACTGTCCTTCCGCACCCTCGACAAGCTCCATGTCACCAGTTCCGGCCAGATCGCCCGCCGCGACGCCTTCTTCGACTCGACCCCGCTGCTCCTGGCCCTCACCCGCCGCCCCTCGGCCTGGCTCCCGTGGTGGCGCTCCGGCATCGGCCCCCTCTCCGCCCGCCGCCGCCTCCTGCGGAAATAGCGGAAGAAAGCGCGGACCGCGCTTTATCGGCTTTACATTCGGCGGAAATTGTCAATGGACGGACAATGGCTGCTGGTGCACTATGCGCGGTATGAAAAGACTCTTCGCGAAGGTTGCGGTCGCCGGGGCCGGCACGGTGGCGCTGCTGTTTCCCGCGACGCCCGCACAGGCGGCCGGTGAGTGGCACGAGGTGGCGCTGCCGCCGCTGTGGCCGACGAATTTCATCAACGAGCTCGTCGCGGCGGCTCCGGACAGTGTGTGGATCGGCGGCGGGCAGGGCAAGTTCTGCATCCCCGGTTGGACGCCCTATAGCTGTGCGCTGTCCAGTCCCGGCAATCCCGTGGCCCGTCGGTGGAACGGTACGCAGTGGTTGGAATATCCGTTGCGCGACCTTCCCGCGAAGGCCGGGCCGATCGATGACGTCGGCGCGTCGGGCAGCGAGGTGTGGGTGCACAGCCACGTCCTGTCGCCCGAATATCTGGCCCGTTTCGACGGCGCCGCGTTCCAGAAGATGCCGCTGCCGGAAGCGGGCACGGTCTCCTTGTCGGTCAACCCGGCAGGCGTGTGGCTCAAGGGCTCGGGCCGCCAGTACCGCTGGAACGGTTCGGGCTGGACGGTCACCCCGATGCCCGCCGGCATCCGCGGCATCTCCGGTGACGTCCGCTCCGTCAGTGCGACCGAGGCGTGGGGTCTGGGCGTCGCCTCGGAGGGGGTCGGTTACGCCCTGCTGCGCTGGGACGGCGGTTCCTGGAGCAAGGCCGTCGACCTGCCGCTGAACGCCTGGGAGGTGTACTCCGATCAGCTCGCCGTCACCGGCCCCGGCGAGGCGTGGGTTCTCAACGCGGGCACTCCCAGCGGTACCGCGCGCGTCTTCCAGTGGAAGAACGGCGCTCTCACCGACCGTTCCCCGTCCACCCCTACCCGGTTGAACCGGCTGCGCGCCGACGGCCAGGGCACCGTGTTCGCCAGCGGGTACGTTTCGCTGTCTCCGGAGACCCAGGGAACTCTCCGTTTCACCGGCACGGGCTGGGTCGCGGAGCCCCCGCTGCCCGACGGCATCTATCAGGGCAGCGTCATCGGCGTTCCCGGCACCGACCGCTCCTGGACTTTCCGGGGCAGTCCCGCCCAGACCTTCACCAACTCCTGATCCCGATCTGAGTAGGGGTTACTCAGGTGGTGGCGCGTCCCGGTTCCTAACTTGGCGGGAAACCGTGCGAGGGGAGATTCGGGATGTGGTGGCGGAGTGCGGGAGCGGTCGTCGTGGCCGGTGGGCTGGTCGTCGGGGTGGCGGGGCCCGCGGAGGCGGCCAGCCGCGGGTACGGGTATGTGCTGGTGACGCAGCACAAGAAGAAGATCGGGAAGGCGTACCGGGTCGGCGTGTACAAGAATTCGGCGGGGGCCGCGCCGACCGTCGTCCGGACAGGGACCGGTACGTACACCGTGCGCTTCCCCAAACTGGGGCGCAGTGGCGGCGTCGCGCACGTGACCGCGTACGGGGGGACGTCCAACAGCTGCTCGGTCGTGGGGTGGAAGGCGGCCAAGGGCGGGCGGCTCGACGTGCGCGTCCACTGCGTGAACATCGATGGCGGCCGGGCCAACACCCGGTTCTCGCTCGCCTACACCAACATCACGACGATGGCGGGCCGCTACGGCTACGTGGTGTCGGACGCGCCGACCGCGGCGCAGTCCACTCCGGCGGCGTCCCGCAGGTTCAACTCGCGGGGCGGCGTCAACACGATCTCGCGGATCGGCACCGGACGGTATGAGGTGCTCCTGCCGAAACTGGACGGCGCGCACCGCGGCCAGTTCCAGATCACCGCCTACGGCGCGGTCCGTGCCCGCTGCGGTCTGGCCGGGATCAGTTCCGCGGGGACGGAGGGCGGCGATCTCGCCGTCGCCGTCAACTGCCGTGACCTCGACGGAGCTTTCCGCGACTCCCGTTTCACGCTGACGGCTGCCGCGAACACCGGCCTCCAACGCCGCGGCCCGGCCGCTTACAGCGTCGTCGACGTCCCCGAAGCGCCCGCCCCGAGGCCCGGTCTGGCCGCTTTCACCTTCAACTCGGCGGACGAACCGGTCACCTACACCCGCGAGGAAAAGGGCCTGTACAGCTTCGACTTCCCCGGCCAGAACCTGTCGAAGGGCAACGTCCAGGTGACGGCCCTGAACAACGTCGCCGTCCACTGCGGGGTCGTCCGCTGGAACCCCGACGACAACGTCCTGATCAAATGCCACGACCTCGAAGGCACCCGAGCCGACGCCGTAGCCTTGGTCTCCTTCCAACGCTGATGCCCCGGTCTGACGGCCGGATCGGGCCACGGTCTTGATCTTTGGGGGCGGCCCGGGGACCGTACGGAGGCGTGGTGGCAGAGGAGGGACTGGTGTGGTTCAGCATCCGTGGCGACGCGCGCCGTCTCCTCCGACGATGAGCCCGGACGCTGGGTCGCTGCCCGGTCGTCACCGGATGGGACGACGTGGGGCCCACCAGGTCAACGGATGGTCCGTCGTCTTCGCTCTCGTGGTGGCGCTCGCGGGCTGCGGGTCTTCTGGCGAGGGGAAGCCGTGGAGCGAGAAAGCCGAGTTCTGCGGTGACGCAGGCTGGTTCGTTGCCGACGTCGAGCCGGCGCCGACCAGGGAGCGGCTGGAGCAGGCGCTCCGCACGATGGCGCGGTACGCCCCGAAAGTCGCGCCGGAACTCCTCGACGACCTCACGTTGATCGTCAGTCACCTCGACGATCCCGCACAGAAACCGGACATCCGGTTGAAGGACGCGGGTGAGCGCGTCGCCCGCCACAGCGCGGAGATGTGCGGGATCACCATCCCCGGCTCCGTGGTGTCCTGACATCGGACGACCGACATGAACGGCATCGCCCGGACAAGTGCGGCGAGCTCAAAGGAGGATGCTTGTGAGAACGTTCCTCGCCTTCGCCCTGGTGGTGACGCTGGCGGGCTGTGGCGCCCCGGCGTCGCCCCCGGCCCCGGTTCCGTCGTCTGCGGCGGACGATCTGGACGTCCCGCGGCCCGCCGCCATCGAGTTCTTCTCCCGCTACCGGGTCGGCAGCGCCGTCGAAGAAGCCGACCTGCACACCACGATCACCAACGCCGTGAAGGACTCGACGGCCGTGGTCATCGCCGAGATCGCCGGCCCGGGACCGTCCCGTTCGATCACGGGTGAGGTCGCCTCGGACGTCATCCCCCTGTCGTCCTACCGGCTGACGATCGTCGAGGTCCTGCACGGCGAACTACCCACCCCCCACCAGAAGGAACTCATCATCGAGTTCATGGGCAAGGGACGCGGCCCGTACCCGCAAGGCAAGGCGATCTGGTTCCTGCACCGCAAGGGCACCGCGACCCGCCACCTGAAGAACCCGCCGCCCCCCGACCCGGCAGAACGCGACCGCTACCGGGTTCTGTCCTCCCAGGGCCTGTTCCTGCAAGGCCCCGACAGCGTCATCGCCCCACTCGCCGAGCAGCCCCAAGCCGACGCCGAGAATCAAGCCAAGTCGTCCACTCCCGCAGACGCCGCAGCCGAAGGCGAGACCTCCCCAAAGCTCAGCGACCTGGCCGCAAAGATCAAGAAGATCGCCTAGCAAAGATCCCCAGCCCGCCCGAAAGGGCCCACCTGATCTGTGCCGGAGATGCGGCCGACGTGTTCAGCCGTCCGCTTCGACGAACGCCGCCAGATGGGCCAGCGAGGACGCGATCCCTGCTTCGTGAACAGCTTGATCGATCCCCGTCGGCACGTCGGTCGCGACGACGCTCACCTCGGTCCCGCCACCAACGGCGGTGAGACGCCAGGTCATCGTCATCGTGCCCGCATAGGCCGGATCGTCGGCCGCGAACACCGCCCGCTGCACCACCCGTTCCGACGGCACCAGAGCAGCGAACTCGACGTCGACCACGTCCGTGGCATCCGACGACTTACCGGGCCCGCCAGCGGCGTCGAGATAGGTGAGGACCATCCGGAACCCGCCGCCGGGCCGAGGGTCCCATCGCTCGATCCGCCCGCGCATCCCGTCCGGCGGCACCCACGTCTCGAGGGACGGCCGGTCGAGTAGCGCATCGTAGACGGCGGCCGGGGAGGCGGCGATCACCCGGCTGGCCTGATCCGTCCTGTCCACAAGCCGATCCTATGACCGACCTTCAAGGTCTGATGGCTGGTCGGCGTCGTGTGGTGGCGGGATCCGGCCAGCGGTCGGTGCGGGCGGGAGGGTAAGGCCAGCCGGTTCGATGGTCGGCTTTCGGTGTGGGGCCCGGGTGGACGGCGGGAGAGTGTTGCCCCCGTCGATCGGAGTGCGGGGAGGGTTCGGATGCGAAAGTTCTCGCCTGGGGGGCCGTTGGGTCGTGAGCGTTGACCGGTCGTCGCGGTTAGCGGATGGTGAGGCGGCGACCACGCGAACGAACAGGAGAATTCGTGCCCTCAACCGCACCCCGCCGACGACGTAGCGTTCTGTATGACCGGCTCATCGCTCTGGCCTCGGCGATCGTGCTGGGCGTTCTCGGCCTGGCGGCTTTCCCGCAGGCTGCTCACGCCGCTTCCAGCATCACCGTTTCCACGACCACGGTCGTTTCCGGCGAGACCTTCACGGTCGACTTCGTCGCGACCGCTCCCGGAAACTACACCAACGCGACAGAGGCGTTCTATGCCGGTTCGTCGCCCTACGGTGTGCTGCCGGAGTTCACCACCGTCGAGTCCTGCACCGGCAATACCGGGGTCTGCGGCCCGTTCTACGGGATCGGGCAGGGCGTGCCGTTGGGCAACCTGACCGGGGGGACACCGGTCAACGGTTCGATCACGCTGCGGATCAATCCGGGGACCCCGGCGGGCTCGTTCGTCCTGCGTTACCAGCTCTACTCCGAAAGCGGCGGTAGTGACGCCACGATGGACGGCCCCACCATCACCGTCACCGCCCCGCCCCCGGCTGGGGCCGACCTTTCGGTGGCGGTGACCGACTCCGCCTCGTCGGTTTCGGTCGGCGACACCTACTCCTACACCGCCACCGTCACCAACAACGGCCCGGCGACCGCCACGGCCTCCACAGCGGCCGTCACCCTGTCGGGGGCGGCCCGTACGATCGTGTCCGCGGCTTCCAGCCAGGGCTCCTGCACGATCAGCGCGCCCACCGTCAACTGCGGTCTGGGCGGCCTGGCCAACGGCGCCTCGGCGACGATCACGGTCACGGTCGAGCCGGCGGCGACCGGCACGATCACGGCGACGGCGACGGCGTCCGCCGCTGAAACCGATCCCACGCCGGGGAACAACAGCGACGCCGAGGACACCACCGTCAACAACGGTCTCGGCTGCACGATCACCGGCACCCCCGGCAACGACACGCTGACCGGCACCAACGGAGCCGATGTCATCTGCGGTCTGGGCGGCAATGACACCATCGATGGCGGCAACGGCAACGACACCCTCTACGGCGGAACCGGCAACGACGTCATGGGTGGCGGCAACGGCGACGACTACCTGTACGGCCAGGCCGGAGACGACACCAACTACGGCGAAACCCTCCTCGGTTCCCTGCTGTACCTGTTCGACAACGGTGCCGACCACATCTACGGCGGCCCCGGCAACGACGATCTCGACGGCCAGAAGGGCAACGACACCCTCGTCGACACGAGCGGCACGGACACGATGAGCGGCAACGTCGGCAACGACGACATCAACGTCCAGGACGGGTCCGGGGGCGACACCGCCAACGGCGGTCTCGGCACCGACACCTGCACGACCGACGCGGGAGACACCGCCACCGGCTGCTGACCGGCCCCACCACGCAGGCCGCCCTCCCACTCCGGCGGGCGGCCTGCTCCCCATGGAGCCTTCGACGGCCAGAGCTGCTCGGGCGGTGGCCGCTCTGACCGGCGGGTGAGCGCTGGGATTGCCTAGCGGGTGGGGACGGCCGCGCGGGTGAGGACGGACAGCCTGGACGGGTGGAGCGCGTCGGCGCGGTTCCATTCGGCGGGTTCGATGGTTTCTCGTTGTGAGGCGTGTTCGATCGGCTGGAGGTGGCGTTCGAGCAGGAGGGCGTCCATCTGGTCGGTGCTGAGGAAGGTGCGCCAGGGTTCGCCGTGTTCGGCCGCTGCTGCCATGACCAGTTCCGCGTAGGTCTGGCCTGCCTCGTCGCGGTGTTCGGCCGGGAGGAGGTGTTCCACGATGAGTTCCGTGCCGGGTGCGAGGCCGCTGACGACGGTCAGGGTCTGCCGGATCGCCTCTGAGGTCAGGTACATCGTGACTCCGAGCCAGCTGATCAGCGCGGGTCGGTCCGGGTCGAAACCGGCCCGCACGAGGTGATCGGTGAGTGACCGGGCGGGTTCCTTCTCGAAGTCGACGGGGACGAAGAAGACGGACGGTGGGATGGGCGTCCCCGTCTCGGACAGCAGGGTTCGCTTCCAGCACTGGGTCGTCGGCTGATCAACCTCGAAGACCCGCACACGGGCGGCCAGTTCCGACCGGTAGGCGAAGGAGTCCAGCCCCGCGCCGAGGATCACATACTGGTCGACGCCCCGGCCGGCCAGCTCGGCCAGCCGATCCTCGGTGTAACGGCTGCGGGTGACGGCCGTGGTCCGCGCCCCGGCCAGAACCGGATGCCCACCATAGGACTTGTGATAACCGAGGAGTTCTTCAGCTCGCTCACCCAGAAAGGTCTGCGCCAGGGTGTCGGCGAAGATCGCGGGACTCTCATCGACGACGAGGTGCGCCGCGCGCGCTGCGGCCGACATGAGAGCTGTCTGACTGGGCTGTCCCTTGTTCACCATGACGAGGAACAATAGCCTGGCAATTCGCCATTATACCACAAAAGCAAAAATTTCAAAAGGGCTTCCGGGTTCCATTTAGGCAACGAAGACGAATCTCGCGAGAATGCCCAACAGGCGAACGACCCCGATCAATTACGGGTTGAGCGGCGCGCCAGGTTTCTCTTTCACGCCGTCACATCCCCTTCACGGGGTGGGTTCGGGGAGGTTGCCGCTCAGTGGGATCACGCCCCCGCCCTCCAGATACTTGATGGGGACTCCGGCGATCGTGGTGGGTGGGGGTGTTACTGCCTTTGCTTTTGCGTCGGTTGTTGTTCCGTGGACGGTGATGCCGTCGAAGTCGGCGGTGACTCCGCCGACCATGCCGATCTTGAACCCGGGGAGGCCGCCGTGTTCGCCTAGGGACCACATCTGGTCGATGGCCGCGATGAGTTCGGGGAGGGTGTGCTTTCGGGCGCGGAAGGTGACGGTGATTCCGCGGCGCTTTCCCTCGGCGCTGATGTAGTCATGGAGGGGGGAGGCACCGACCCAGAGCAAGGCGGTGCTGCGGTTCGCGGCGTCGTTGACGGATTCGACGTAGCCGTTTTCGTGCAGGCCGGGGAGGGCGTTGAGCCAGGCTTTGAAGTCCTGGAGACGTTCCTGGTTGTCGAGGAAGGCCGGGCCCACTTCCGCGATGTATTCGTCGATGGGAGAGGGCGGCCGCTGCGGCTGTTCGGCGGCGGGGGGCGGATCGTCGGCTGAGGCCGGGGAGACGGCGAGCGGGGCCAGGGACAGACCGATGAGGAAACCGGCCGCTGTTTTCTTCATCTGGAGTTCTCCCCTTACGAAGGCGACCGGTGAATGTTCTCCTGTAGGCGCGAGATTGTCTTGTCAAGAGACGCGTGCGGTCGGTCCCCGCGTTGCTTGGAGGCCATTCGGGGGCGGGCGGGATTTATCACTGGCCCGCGGTAACCTCGCGCGATCTACGCGCGATGGGATGATCATGAGTGAGCTGGTTGAGGCAGTCGAGCTGGAGGTGTATCCGGATTACCGGATGTTCGGGCTGGGGGACCGGTATGCGATGGAGGACGGCGACGACGCGCCGGTGCCGGGCGCCGGGTTGGTCGGTGTTGGAACGCACTACTTCCTGGTCGGGACGGGCGGGTACATGGTTCATCCGGTTGTCCGGCTCGAGCATTGGCCGGGGTGGTGCCAGCGGCTTCATGACGCTCACGACCGGAACGCACACCGTTCGGGTGACGGCGGACTACGGTGACAGCGGAGGGCCTGTCTACTACGGCGGCACCGCTTTCGGCTATTTCACCGGATCGCCCTTCGTGGGAGGCCAGGTTCGTGACGCCTTCTCCCAGGCGAATCAGGTCCCCAACGCCATCGCCGGTTGGCGTGTCCGGACGCACTGACCTCGGCTCGGAGGAAACCCACTCATGAACCTACGATGGCCGGGCCTGGTTGCGGCGGTGGCCCTGACCGCCTCTTGCTCCGGTGGTCCAAGTGCGAAGCCGACGGGCGTCCCCACCCCGTCGGCGTCTTCGTACGGGTCGGTGTACGCGGCGGTCGGCGACGATCCCAGGATCGTCGTCGTGCGGGACCTGAGCAGATGCACCGAGTGCATGTACCAGATGATGGCGGTGCCCTGGAAACTCGTCTACGACAAGGCGACCCGCTGTTTCTTCTTCGAGCGCCTGCCGGCGGGCAGATTCGAGCCCGCCGGCACACGTACCCTGCCGGTGTGGCCGCCCGGCACCCAGCCCGTCCTACGCGACGGCAGGCACGGCATCGACACCGGAACCGAAGTGCTCTGGGAAGGCGTCCGCACCACCACCAACATCAGCGACGACAGCCCGGATCTGCTCACCGAATTCCGCCACGACCCCGCAATCTCCCCCTGCACAGAGAAAATCCACACGACCGTCCATATCCGATCCTGAGCTTGGCCTGGGGCTGAAGTACTAGTTGTGGGGGTGGCGGTGGATGGAGGCGACGCGCTCGGCGATCGCTTGGGAGAAACGCGCGAAGTTCAATCCGAGGTCGGGTTCCGTGAGCTTGGCTGGACTGCCGGCCGAGGTCGTCAGGTACCACGCCGCGTCGTAGATACCTTCTGTGACGAGGCGTTCGCAGAGAATCCGGTATCTGTCTTTCCGCGATGACCCGCGGAAGGCGGGGTGGAGGGGGAACGGCAGCTTCTTCTCGTGGACGCGGACCGTTTGCAGGGTCACTGGCGCTTCTTCGAGGAGGAACACGTAGCCGAGCCAGGGGCGGACCTTGCCGTAGATGCCTTGGTTGTAGGCTTCCCAGATATCGGCTGCTGACCCGAGTGCTTCTTCGGTTCTGTTGTTCGCGTTGTTGCCGAACGATGGTCCGACCTGCGATTTGAATTCGATGGCGGCCACCAAGATCCCGTTGTGGACGACAACCGTGTCCCACTTCTTGGTTGCTCGATAGTATCCGGGGAGTTCGGCGGCACTTCCATGGCGGATGGATGAAGCCGGTATACCCGCCTTGAGAAATTCGTTTTCGACGAGTCTTTCTAGTTCTCGCATGTGCTGGTTCGAGGTGACCGCACTTCGCAGCTTCCAGAAAGTCTCGATGGCCAGTTGGGCGGGATGCTCGATCATTAGGTTCCTTACAGGGGCAGTACCTCCAGTCCGTAGGCCTTCAGGGCCGCTTCGGTGGCAGCGGCGACGTCGCGTTCTTTGAACGCGTTCCTGAGGGCGTCACGGACTTCTTCGTCAATCTCCGACGGGTTGGGGACTCGGATCTTGCGCAGGTACTGCGCCTGGAATCGGAGCGTGCCCCCTCGCATTTTGACCGCGTACGCCTCCACGAAGGCCTCAGCGACCTTCGACAGCAGCAGGCCGCCGAGCACTTCGAGGTCCCAGGTATCGGAGACCACGAAGTAGAGATTGTGATGGGGATAATACCCGCCTTGATCTAGGACCGGGTGGATATTCAGCTTCATGTCAGGAAAGAGCAGCTTGGGGCGTTGGGTGAGGCGGTGGTCGACCTTGTCGATGGTCTTGTACCAGCGCTCAGGCTGCTTGGTCGCGATGTACCGCTGCTTGAGGGTGGTCGAGTGCGTGTCGAGGTAGCTTTTCAGTTGGGGGTAGGCGCTCAGGTCGGCCAGGTCGCCGTCCACGGCCCAAGGGTTGACGAGGTAGTGGCCGCCCCAGGTGAAGGTGCCGCCCCTGGTGTCGCGAACCATCGACAGGGGCAGGAGGCGGTCGGGTTCGACCAGGTCGGGGTCTGTGGTGATGTAGACCCTGTCGGCTCCGGTGGCCACCCCGATACCGACCCGGGTGCAGGTTGTCTGGTCTTCGAGGGTGTTGAAGCGGTCGCTGAGGTCTTCCAGCATCGCGAGGCGTTCAGGAGATCCCGCAGGCCATGATTGGCCGCCGGAGAACCAGTGGGGGAGCCGGGCGGCGTGGCAGGTGGGGGTTCTGTACGCCGTGGCGCCGGGGTCGGCGATCCACGCCAGGAGATCGTTCGTATCCTGCGGTCCGAACTGTCCGGTCGTATCGGCTGCGACGGCTGCAGCCTGCACGGTGTTGCCGATGATCGTGATCGCCGGGTAGGCGGAGACCTGCTCATGGAACGCGTCGACATCATGCATCACCAGCACCAGATCCATGCTGAAGTGGTCGCCGACCAAGGTCCGCAGACCCTTGCCGTACTGGTTTCGCATCCATCGGTCCGCGCAGATGAAGCCCAGTTTCCCGCTGGGTTTGAGGCTGAGGAGCCCGAGCTCGTAGAAGCCGACATAGATGTCGGCTCGACCGCCCATGGTCGAGCAGGTGGCTCGGTAGGCTGCCATCCGATCGTCCGGCACGTCTTCGAGACGAATGTAGGGCGGATTGCCGACGACGAAGTCGACCTTCCCGGGACGCCGTGACGCGTTGAGGAGATAGTCGTCCTGGTTGATCCACGCTTGGGTGACTTTCCCTACTTCGGTAGGGTCCCAGCCTTCGTCGATGAGTTGTGAGCTCAGTCGCCGGCGAGCGTGCTCGACGTGGTGGCCGAGCAGATCGAAGGCCTCGATCGACTCTGAGGCCTCAAGTAGCGAGCGGTTATGCCGTCTGCAGGATTCGGTGAGGCGTTCGACGATCGGGCCGAGGAAGGCGCCTTCACCGCAGGCCGGTTCCACCAGGCGCAGGGTCGCCAGGTCGCGGTCGCTCGTGTAGCCGACGAGGTCGAGGATGAGTTCGACGACCCAGCGCCGGGTGAAGACCTCACCGTTCTCGACGGCCGCCGCCAACGTCGGAGGAACGGACAGTGATCCTGCGTCGCTCAGCGTGTCAACGTTCACGTGATAACGATAGCTCCCTCGTGCCGCTGGGGCAGGTGCTCACGCGGGCCGCCTTCGCCTGCTTCCCGCCCCCAAGGCGCAGGAGCACCGCCCACCAAGATGAAGGAAGGTGTCGGCATCGTGACCTTCGAAGGTAGCTCGGGTAACGTCATGTCCGTTCCTGACCGCCGTTTGCACTACCCGTGTCTCCGGGGAGGTTGCGCCACTACGACCCCCGGACGCGTCCTGTCCGAGGTATGACAGCCAATGCGAAGCCCCGATGGAGGACACGGACATGATCAGTATCTGGAGCGTCGTCTTCATCGCCGTCTGGCTCGTGGGATTCATCGCCATCGTCCGCTATCTGAAGAAGTAGCCGAGCTGACTCCCTCCATCTGACGGAGAGGGGCGTTTGGTCGCGCGGTCCTGGGCGGGCTACCTCCAAGGGTCGGGGCCGTCGTCGCCGTTGTTGATTCTGCGGGCTGCTGGTTGGGTCTTGATCCAGGTGAGGACTTCGTCGCGGGTGCCTTCGAAGGAGGTGACTCCGTAGATTGCTCCGGTGGGGTCGGGTTCGGGGAATTCGTCCAGCCAGGTGGCGTGCCAGATGAGCTTCGCGCGGTCGGTGGTGTTGTAGTAGATCGTGCCGTGGCCGGGACGGGGGGTGCCGATCGGCTGAGGTGGGTTGCTCTCGGCTTCGAAATCGCCCTCGTCGTCTGCGTAGTACCGGCGCATCTTCATCTGTCCCCCCACGTCATCTCCTGCCAGCGGAGTTCTCGGATGGTGAGACGTGATCACGGGTTGGTCGCGGTGAACTCGTTGACGAGCCAGGCGCATATGGCGTCATATATCGTCACCGTATGGATCTTGGTCAGGGTCGGTTCGGTGCGAGGTTCACCGCGGTCGTCGGCGGCGCCGCCGTGGTCTTGGCGGTGGCTACCGGGTGCGGAAGCGACGCGGAACCGGAAGCCGTCAGGGACACGCCTCTTCCGGCGGGCAGCACCGCGGCAGGCAGCGCCCGCCCCGATCCGGGCACCCGGTATCCCACTCCGAGTGATCTGGCCGCCGAACTGCGCAAGGCGGGCCTGGGCTGCGCCAAACCCAAGCCGGCCGAGATCATCGGTGGCGAGAAGGTCTCCTGCAAGATCTCCGGCGAGCAGGTGAACATCGAACTCTACGAGAGCAAGGCCGCCCGGAAGCAAGGCGCCGAGATAGCGTGCGAGATGGGGAAGAGCTTCGGCATCAAACCGGTCTTCGTGACGGACGGGGACCGGTGGTCGATCTCCCCGGAAAGCGTGCCGACCGCGAAGAAGATCCAAGCCGCGGTTGGCGGTCAACTGAAGACCGGCGGCGCTTGCTGATCGGACGCAGCCACTCACCTGCGGCGATCTTGATTCCTCTGCTGTCAGCCATTGGGGCGACGGTCGCCTGAGCGCGCCGGAAGAATCTGCACACCGCGGAACTGCCAGCCGACCCGCGCCTGGATCCCGGGGATCGGGTCGGGTTCGGGGAACTCGTCCAGCCAAGTGGCGTGTCAGATGATCTTCGTGTGGGCGGCGGTGTTGTAGTAGATCGCGCCGTGGCCGGGACGTGGGGTGCCGGTCGGCTGCGGTGGGTTGCCGGTGGCCCGGACTCCGCCGCCGCTCGCGGGGCGGCCACTCGGCGGCCAGGGAGCGGAGGGGTTCCTGATCGTCAGCGTGCCTGTTCTGCGGGGCCGTTGGATCACCCGGGGTTGAGGCGATTCAGCGGTTCCAAGGAGAGGACGCGGGGACAGGCGGCCGGTCACTCGCCTGGCTTCTGCCATGGTGCTGCCCGGCGGTGAGCAGCCCGGTGAGGGTGAGTGCCGCTACCAGGAGGACAGCGCACCCGGCGGGGTCACGGTCTTGGCGGGGCGGAGTTGGGGGCTGGTTCTGATCCTGCAGCCAGATCAGGAACTCGACGGCCAGATCGGCCACATCACCTCGATCGGGATGGAAGGTCACGATCCAGCCGGTGAACATCTGGATGAGTTGCGCGTTCCGGGCTTCGCCGTTGCTGGAGAACTGCGCTTCGCCGCAAGCCGCTGAAATCGCGTCCACGCAGTACGCGAGGGCCAGGTCGTCTGAGCCGAAGTTCTTCTCAGCCCACTGCGTGAATTTCGTTGCCATCGCCAGCCACCCCCGCCGCTTCCGGTCCGCGAACCCCAGTGCCCTCCTGCGGACGCAAGCTTACAGACGTACTTGTTTATCTGTAAACGCCGCCACGCGTGCGGTCACCTGAGCCGAACACGACTGGTCCGGACGCACCGAGGACCTTGAAACCCACCCTCAGCCCAGCCGCTCCAACTGCTTCACCAGCAACGCTTCCGCCCGCTTCGCAATCGGAGCCCCGGACTTAGCTGGCTCTGTGCCTTCCCAATAAAGGGATACCACGACGAGATTTCCGCGGAGTGCGTAGTCGAAGGCGGTATATACTACATTGTATTTGCCGAAATAGTCCGCGAAATCTGCTTTCTGAAATCCGCCAATGCGCGTCCATTTGGCGACTGGCTTATCATTGTCGGACCACTCTGAATCGAACCCGGCATCGAATCGTTTGTTGTCGGAGTCGGGCAGCGGGGTTCGCTTAACAATGATCTTCTTCTTGCACTTATTCACCTTCTCGCGAAGCTCCGAAAATGCATCTGATGCATTGGTGGCGTCCGAGTATAGAAGGAATAGTTCGGCATGGTTTCCGCCGTTGTGCTGGTAATTTTTCTCGGCGAACTGGCTCATGATGATGCGAGGATTACCCGACGGGCTCAGCTCTGTCCTGGCGCAGAGCTCAATCTTGCTTTTCAGAAGGATAGGTCGCCTTGTTTTTGAATCCATCTCATGCCAGGAAGGGCCGTAGTCGGCCTTCTTAAGAATCGATCCCGCGACCTGGGAGAGTGTGAATGTGGGAGGAGGTTCGCTTGTCGGTCCTGATATTGGGCTGGGGCTTGTGCTGGGAGTGGGTTCTTTGCTGCTGCAGGCGCTAGCGGCGATTGCAAGGGCTGCGAAAACAAAGATGCTCTGGCGCATCTTGCTAGTATTGGCATTCCTGTGCGGTGAATTCATGGCCAACCCCCTAGATTCAGTTGGCCTCGGTCTGAATTTCTGTTACAGGAAGATCTATCGCAGATGGAGGTACGGGGTTCGGGTTGGAGATCCAGTTTATGATCTCGCCTTCACCTGTACCCACGCAGGCACTCCTCGGAATGCACTCCCAGAAGATGTCCCAAGTAAGTGTGGCGGTGACTCTGTGCGAAGGCTTGTTTAGATGTGCCGAAGAGTATTTAAAGATATACTCGCAGGGCGTCCCCTCGCCCTCGCCGCCAACTTGTCCAGTGGTAAAGCAGGGGACCGGCTTCGGCTGCTCCGTCACGAAAATATCGAGCCGCTTAAAGACTACTTTGGCGTGGAGAGTGACGGGCTTAAAGCCTTTTTCTTTGATGGGCAGGTCGATGTCGTATCGGCCTTCATCATCGATATAATCCTGCACCCAGAAGGATGTTCGCATCTGAACGAACGCCTTGTCCGCTGGCGCGGTCATGACCTCTGGTATCGGAAATTTGATCGCCTTTATGGCGTCATAGTCTACGGGCGCGTTGTTTTGTGGTGCATTATCCGGATCGTCGTCATTGAAGCCACCGCCTGGATTCTTGGGGGCGGGATCATTGTTGCCGCCGTTTCCGCCATTGCCGTTGTTGTTGTCGCCGGGCTTCTCTCCATCTTTTGAGCAGACGAGTTCGCCATTTACAATTTCGCATGGCGCTGCTGAAGCGGGTGAGGCGGGCGAGAGAAATGCTGTTGGCAATGTGAGGACGGCGAGAGATAGGAAAGTTCTGGATGAGGTCAGCATGGCTTTCCCTTTCTTGCTTCCGCCGTTGTCCAGGTCGTGCCATCCCAGAGAAGCCGGGCTTGATAGAGGTGGGCGCCAAGTCGTTTGGCCTGAACGACTTTTCCGGTTTCGACCATCACCTTGGTGGCCTGGAGCGTGGCTAGGCAGTCAACGATGAGGACCGCTGTCCCATCCTTCGACTTGCTGCCTACCTTGGGGTTTAGGATGTTATTGAATCTCCAGAGCACACCCTTAGACGTCTCTGTTTCGACGTCCTTCGTGATGATTCCTAGGAGTGGATCCATAACGACGCCGCTGAGAACCGAGGCATCCCCGGTCGCATAGGCCTGCTGGTAGGCGGCCTGGAAGTCCCGGTAGCGGCGGAGCGCGATCGCGTCGATCTCTGCGGGCGGAAGTGTTGGAGTGCTTCCTGCGGCGGGTCCGGTCGCTCCCGGCGTTCCGGTGGCGGTGAGGGGCGTCGCTTCGCCGGCCGGATGGAAGGTGCCGGAGCTGGTGGGTTCGGAGGTGCAGGCCGATGCGGAGAGCGTGATGAGCAGCAGGGAGCAGAGGGCTAGTGCGGTGGTGCTCGCCTGGGTCATGGTCGGCTCGATCCGGGCTGCCGGGAGTGTGCGCAGAGCGAGACTACTCAGCCGCAACTTGGAGCAAAAGGTTCACGTCAGAACCGTTATCGCGACGTTCGCTGAGCTTTGCTGACGTTTTGTGGTATTCGTCCGGTTCCAGATTGGGAAACGGAAGCCTCGGACGTCACGCGCCTGCGGATTGGTTGGGAAGCGTGGTGGCTCGGATGCGGGTCGTCACGTCGGAGAGTTTGACGATCTATGCGTCGCGCGCCAGGCGGAGCGTTCGGCGTCGGCGCAGGCGAGCGGGCTCGCGTCGGCGAGCTGGGTCGCGGTTGGCTGTGTGTGCGGTGGTCGGCTCGTCAGCCGGTGGGGTTGCCCGGGAGCTTGACCACGAACGAGCCCCTGCCGGGGGCCGCCTTGATGAGGCCTTCCTCGCGGAGTACGGACACCGCACGGTAGACGGTGTTGCGGGCGAGGCCAGTTGCTTGTTCCAGCTCGGGAAGCGACGGGATGCGCTTGCCCAGAGGGATCTCACCGTTCGCGATCTTGTCGCGCAAGATCCTGGCGAGCTGGAGGTAGGGAGCCTCCAGGCCGTCAGGGTCGATGTGGATCTCCATAGATCTACCGTAGGTGACCTGCGGATACGCAAGATATTCAGGGTATTCCTAGGTCTCCCTAGGTCTCCCGAGCTACGATGTCGGACATGAGCGCACTGCCTGGGTGGAATGTTCGGGAGACGAAGTGGGAGAAAGTCGCGTATGTGGCTACGCGGATGGACAGGATCGGGCTGGACTGGCATGAGGTGTTTCACGGGCTGGTGATGACCGTCATCGCGGATACGCCCGAGGAACTGGAAGTGGCGTTGGAGGCGCAGGCGCTGCTCGAAGTGAAGATCGAGGTCGTCCCGCATGAGTGCGGGTATCGGGCGTCGAGTGAGTGACGCGGCGGGGTGGACGGACCGGCGCAAAGTGTCGTTTCTGGCGCACGCGCTGGTGGAGCTGCTCGACGTCGTGCCGACGGAGCGGAGCCGCTACCTGCTGGGGGAGACCGCCGAACAGCAGGAGGAACGGGCTGAGCGGGCCCGACGGATCTGCGGGCTCATGGACGCGGTGCAGGAAACGCGCGAATGAACGGCCGTCAGGCGACGGTGTAGTCGAACCAGATGCGGTGGGTGCCGTCAGGGTCTACGGCCATTCCGCCGGTGCCCGTGATTCCAGTGAGCTCGCCGGTGCCGCTCGCGGGGACGATCGTGAAGAACTCCGCGGTGCGGTCGCTGCCCGAGGTCGTCGCCGAGTGCACGAAGTTGAAAGCGCCCCGCCGGCCGCGGAGCGAACCTTCGAACGACTCCATGGCCACATAGGTGCCGCGGCCGGAAGCGTGGTCGAACGCGGCGGTGAACAGAGTCGCCGAACGGCCGTCGACCTCACCCTCGTACACCTTCTCCATCGTGGAGACCCCCACCGGCAAGGCCGTGGGGACGGCGGGGACCGGCACCACCTCGGTGGGGACGAACGAAGCGACGGTGAACGTTCCGGCGGCTCTCATGAGCCGACCCTAGGGGAGCGCACCGACAATTTCGTGATGTCCGGATCCGGTCAGGGGGAACGGGGTGGGGCGCGGGAGACTCCAAGGCACGGAACGGAGGATGTCGTGGAAAACGGGATCAGGCATGTTTTGGGGATCGGGCTCGGCTTGGTGAGCCTGCCCACGATCGTTCTCGCGGCCGGCTGGGGCGGCGAGCGGATCCAGCAGGAGATCTCCTACGGATTCGGCGGGGGAGACCACACCGGCACCTTCTGGCTGGCATTGCTCGCCGTCATCGGGGCGGGGCTGCTGCTCGGACTGGTCGTCAACGCGCGGGTCTCACCCCTCGCGTCACTGATCGTGGGCGTGGTGTTCGCCGGAGCCGGGCTCTGGTGGAGCCTCGACGCGGGCGGCGTGTTCACCGCCGTCTCCGACCTCCTGCCCAAAGACTTCGAACGCCGGACGATCTGGGTGTTCTCCACCCAGCTACCGCTCATCGGAGGAGTGGCGCTCCTCGCGGCCAGCCTGTCGCCCAGCCGGTGGCGCGGAAAATCACCAGCGGCGCCGCCACCGTTCGGAGCGCCGCCCGCTTTCGGGGCTTCGCCCCGGTTCGGTGAGGCCGGTGTGCCCCGGTTCGGGGAACCGCAGGACGTCCCGCCGAGCGGTCTCCCACCGCACGCCGACCCGCCGCCCGGGCCGCCCCCGTACCGTGCGTAACGGGTTTCGGGCGTCGCGCGGCGCATGAAACCCGTGAGATGGGGATAGGGACCGGAATCGACAAGGAACTTCGCGGAGGTGGCCATGGTGCAGGCGGAGCAGCGGTTGCGGCTCGAATCACGGGAGGAGAACGGCGTCATCGTGGTGAGCCCGGCCGGTGAAGTGGACGTCTTCACCGCGCCCCTCCTCCGCGAATTCCTGCTGAACCTGCTCGACGACGGGATGCGGAAACTCGTCGTCGACCTGGCCGCCATCTCGTTCCTCGACAGCACCGGGCTGGCGGTGCTCGTCGGCATCTGGCAGCGGCTCCGCAACCACGAAGGCTCGTTCGCGCTCGCCGCCGCCAACCCGCGCATCGCCCGGGTGCTGCGCACCACGCGGCTCGACCAGTCGCTCAGCCTCCACGAAACCGTCCCCGAGGCCGTCGCGGCTGCCTGACCGGACGTACCGTCGCCAAGCCCGTCAGCGGCAGGGCGACGATCGGCGTCCCCTGCCCAGCCGAGTGATCCTCCTCAGGCGCTCGGGTGGCCTCTGTTTGATCGCCCTCGTCTTGACCGGACGTCTTCATGCCCTCCGGTGTCGGCGAGGGATTTCGCGCGCCCGCATAACGGAGGCGGAGCCGTCCTCGCCGGAAGATACGCTCCCGGCGAAACCAGAAAATCTGTACCCATCGATGTAGACATTCGCGATCCGTGTGGGTAGTGTTCCTGTCATCGAAGAGAACGAGTCCACGAGACGGGGGAGAGGACGAACTGCCCCGGATGTGATGGATCGCAAGACGGGCGAAGGCCCGGCGGGCCAGAGCCGCAGGAGGCTCAGTACGTCGGGCGCGCGCTCGAGACAGGTCAGCAGTAAAGATCCACAGCAGTACAGGAGCCGGATGTGAACGAGCCAAGGCAGTGCAAGGGGCTCGGGAGCAGTCGGCGGGCGAGCAGGACGGATGTGCCGGGGCCGACGCAGTGCAAGGGGTTCCGGGCAACGACCCGCCGCAGCAACACGGTTCAGCAAATGCACGAAGGTTGATCGGCAGTGGAAAGGAGTGTTCGCATCATCAGGATCGCCTGGCCGGCGCACGTTCGGTCGGCCGGGTACCGCGGCTCCACGGAAGGTTGGTGGTCTTCGGTCAAGCACACGCGATCCCCGCGCACCGGCGCTCCTGCGCCCCTACGCGGAAAACGACAGGCCGGCCTCACGGTCGGCAGATGGTGTTGAAGCTCAATCAGGTTCGGGCCCCGGCGCACAGGCGCCGGGGCCCTTCGGCGCGTTCCCGGAAGGTTCCATGACCCCTACGTCCCCAGCACCCAGCAACAAGGCCGGCACCGGAGCAGATCCGGTCCTGGACCGGATAGACGACGAGGACTACCCCGCCTACAGCATGGGCCGGGCCGCCGAAATCCTCGGCGTCACCCCCGCGTTCCTGCGGGCCCTGGGCACCGCCAAACTGATCGAACCACTGCGGTCCGAGGGCGGCCACCGCCGCTTCTCCCGCTACCAGCTCCGCCTGGCGCAACGCGCCCGCGAACTCGTCGACGGCGGCACCGCCCTGGACGCGGCCTGCCGGATCATCATCCTGGAAGACCAGCTCGCCGAGGCCCTGCGCATCAACGCGCACCTCAAAGCCCAAGCCGACCAGTAGCCCCGGCCGGGGCGCACCACCCCGCCCCGCCCGGCCCCTGTTTGGCGATGCACCAGAATCTACGATTAAATCGGACATATGTTCGAACAGGTGCTGTCGTGGTCGTCCCACCCGTAGTCCTCTACCGGCCGCTACGGGGAACGGCCTACCTCCTGGCCTGGGGACGCCGCCCCGACTCCTCCTGGTGGGCGCTCCTGTTCTGGGTCGAGGTGGCGCGAGACGGCGGCTGGCGCGGCTCCCGAGCCTGGGTCGACGCCGCGGACGTCACCCCCCTCCCCACCCAGAACTACCGCAACGTCCCCCGCGAACCCCTCCCCGACCACCCCAGGACCGGCGACCGCACCGACTCCCGCGACCCCGGCCACCTCACCCGCGCCCAAGACCGAGCCCGCACCCAAGCCCGCTTCCCCACCACCCCCGAACCCGACTTCTAACCCCACCCCACCCCCACCCCCACCCGGGACGATGCCGACCTCCCCACCCAACCCGGCAGCCCGCCCTCAAGATCGCCTCGAGCTGCGGCGTGTCGACGGTTTGAGCCCCCTCAAACGGTCCACTTGCCGCAGCTCGACACGATCAAAGGGTCGTCAGTCGATGACCTGCTCGATCCTGGTCGCGTGGATTGCCCGGTCCAGCCAGGTCTGGAGAAGCGCCACATCCGTGCAGTCGAGGATGCGTTGGCGAATCTCCTCAGGGACGCTGACCTTCCGGCTGTTGAGCACGATGAGGACGGACTTCGCCCAACCTCGCGCCTCACCTCGCGCTTCGGCTTCCAGGCGGAAGGAGGACTTGAAGGGCTGAGCGTCGGTGCTCACAAATGCCTTTCGGGGATAGGGCAGGGGTTTGCGCGGCAGCCTCGACCCGGCAGGCCTGAAGTCCAGCCTCGTCGCGAGACCTGCGAGGCGAAGCCCGGCCGCTCATGATCGCGTCGAGCTGCGGCGTGTTGACGGTTTGAGTCAGCTCAAACGGTCCACTTGCCGCGGCTCGACGCGATCAACGGGCGGTCGTCAGGCGAAGAGCTGCTCGATCTTGGTCACGTGTCCCGCCCGCTCCAGCCAGGTCTCGAGGACGGCGGAGTCGGTGCAAGCGAGGATGCGGTCGCGGATCTCGTCGGTGACGCAGATCTTCCGGCCCTTGAGGACGATCAGGAGAGCCTTCGCCTCACCTGCGGCTTCGGCTTCGAGGCGGAGGGAGGACTTGAAGGGGTGTGTGCTGGTGCTCAAGAGGGCCTTCCAGAGGGACAGGGCCGGGGCCTTCTGCAGGCCGGCCTCGGTGTACTCGGCGATGGTGATGGCGGTCTCTGTGTCGATGGTACCCAGGGAGTCCATGAGGACGCGGAGGGCTTCGTCGATGCCTGGGGAAAACGCGTGAATGTAGGTCGTGAGGGCCGTGTAGGCGGGGTGGAGGCGGGCCTGAGCCGGATCGGTGATCATTTTGACGTTGTCGGGGCCCATGACGGTGGGCTTGAAGATCAGGTTCGGGGGCAGGCCGGGGATGCCGCTGGTGATGACGGCACGGGCCCACACAGCGGTCGCCCTGTGCTGGGTGATGACCAGGAGGCCGACCTCCGTGCGGTACTTCGCCCGGAGATGGGTGATGTGCTGCGGCCAGCTTTCGCGCTTCCGCTCGTCCGGCCTGGTCTGGGATTCGACGCCCATGACGAACGGCGGACGGTCCGCGGGCTCGAGCTTGAGGACCGTGTCGATGCGGCGTTCCAGCGGGCTGAGCTCGGTCATGTCGACGTTGAGCTCGGTGACCTTCTCGATCCGCAGATCGACCCCGCAGACCTCCAGGAGAGCCCTGGTGGCGAGGGTCGGGTCTTCGCGGAACGGATGGTGGAGAGATTCGTGGGGAGCGTCCGGCATGGGGGAAATCTACTGACGCCGACTCGCCCGCACGGTCACTATCCGTAATGTCACTTTTGCCTGGTGAAACTGGCTAGTAGCCCCTGATGGAGTCGATTCGCCCTTCCAGGGGAGTACCGGCCATGAAGGCGGCGATGTTGCGGGAGAGGCGGGCGCAGAGCATGTCGGCCACGTAGGTGGAGGAGTCGGCGTTGTGGGAGGTGATGAGGGCGGTGTCGCAGGTCCAGAGGGGGTGGTCGGCGGGGAGCGGTTCGGGGTCGGTGACGTCCAGGCCGGCGGCGGCGATCGAACCCGAGGTCAGGGCCGCCAGGAGGGCGTCGGTGTCGATGTGGGGGCCGCGGGCGACGTTCACGACGATCGCGTGCGGCGGGAGCAGGGCCAGTTCGGGGGCGCCGATGACGTGGCGGGTCTCCGGAGTGAGGGCCAGGGCCGCGACCAGGACGTCCGTCGCGGGCAGGACGTCATGCAGATCGGCGACCAGACGGGTGCCCGGGATCGGCGTCGTGGAACGCCGGACGATGTTGATCTCGCAGTGGAACGGCGCGAGCAGTTCGACCAGTTCCGTTGCGATTCCGCCGCCGCCCAGGATCGTCACGGTGCGGCCGTGCAGGGAACGCGGGTCGATCGACAGCCAGTGCGGGGTGCGGGCCTTGCGGACGACGTCGCGCAGGCAGGCCAGGATCAGCAGCAGCGCGTGCTCGCTGACCTGCGGCGCGAACGCGCCCTTCGCGCAGGTGAAGACGCGGGGCAGTGCGAACGCCGGGGCGAAGTGCTCCACACCGGCCCAAGGAAGCTGAATCCATTGGATACCGGGATTTTGCTCTAGGAGTTCGAGCAGCGGTTCCGGACCGCCGGGAAGCAGCCAGACCAGGGCCTCCGCCTCGCCGGGCGGCACGACCGTCGCACCCGCCGCGACGATGGTCTTGGCCACCTTTTCCTGCAGGGTCTTCGGCTGCACATCGGTGTCCCTGCCGACTCCGGCGAGGGCAGTTTCCGGGGCAATTGCGATCTTCAAAATACCTACAAATCTGGATGGTCCGACTGCCTTCGGTGACGGAACTCTCCCCCCGACCGTAGCAACCACGATCATCCGGAGTTACTGTGATCTAGAGGAGCGAACCACCATGGATGGAGGCGTCATGTCCGAAGCCGTGAAAAAAGGTGAGCGATTGACGGGTGACCGCCGAGACCAGCTCGCCAAGGATCTGGCCGCCAAGTACGCGGCGGGCCAGAGCATCCGGCAGCTGGCGGCGGAGACCGGCCGTTCCTACGGGGCCGTCCACCGCCTGCTCGTGGACCACGGTGTGTCCCTGCGGAGCCGTGGCGGCGCCCGGCGGGCGAAGGCCGCTTCCTAAGGCACGAGCCACCGAGGCGGTTCGCGGGCCCACCGGCCCGCGGGCCGCCTTACTCTTTGGCCGCCATCGCCTCGACGCCGACCAGCAGGGTCTCGACCCCGAACCGGAAATACTCCTCCAGATCGACCCCTTCGTCGATCGACTCGGAGAACGCCACCAGCAGCGGGCACTCGTCCCGCGGATACAGGTTGACGCTGCGCCTGAGCTGGCGGCTCCACTCGTCGAGGCCGCCGTCGTGCCACGCGGGCAGGGACGGCTGGTTCTCCACCAGCGCGCAGATGCCCTGGAGCAGGTAGGACGCCACCTGGTAGGCGCGGGTGAGCGGGAAACCGGCGCGCGTCAGGAAGGCCAGCGCCGACTCGGTCGCGTGCGCGAAGTTCCGTGAATCGATCTTGTTGCCGACGTGCAGCAGCTCGTGCATGTACGGATGGGCGCGCATACTGCGCGTCAACGCGTCGACCTGCTGCTGGATCCCGGCCTGCCAAGGCTCGGTCGCCTTGTCGACGCACGCCCCGGCCATCAGCTCGTCGATCATCGCGATGAAGAGCTGGTCCTTGTTCTTGAAATGCCAGTACAGGGCCATGGGCGTGACGCCCAGCTCCTGCGCCAGCCGCCGGATCGTGACCGCGCCCAGCCCTTCGGTGTCGCCGAGGCTGAGCGCTGTGTCGACGACCGCTTCCTTGGTGAGTGCCACTTGACAACTATACGACGTACAAGTTCTGATGTACGACGTACATGTACGGCGTACAAGTACAGGGTACAAGTACGTCGTACAGCCATCGGTCAGGAGAGGACTGCCGGGTGAACCGCTGGATCGCCTTGGGGGCCGTAGCCCTCGGAACGTTCATGACTTATCTCGACAACAACGTCGTCAACGTCGCGCTGCCGTCGATCCAGCGCGACCTCGACCTCACGATCTCCGGTCTGGAATGGATCGTGAGCTCCTACATCCTGGTCTTCGCCGGGCTGCTGCTGGCCGGTGGACGGCTCGCCGACGTCTTCGGCGTCCGGAACGCGTTCCTGACCGGGCTCGTGGTCTTCACGGCGGCGTCCGCGCTGGCCGGGCTGGCCGGCAGCCAGGAGATGCTGATCGGGGCGCGGGCGCTGCAGGGCGTCGGGGCGGCGCTGCTGTCACCGGCCGCGCTGGCCGCGATCGCCGCGCTCTTCACCGAGCCCGCAGAACGCGCCAAGGCCATCGGGATCTGGGGCGCCACCAGCGCGCTCGCCCTGGCGCTCGGCCCGCTCGTCGGCGGCGTGCTCAGCCAGCACGCCGACTGGGGCTGGATCTTCCTGGTCAACGTCCCGTTCGGCGCCCTGACGTTCGGGCTCGCGCTCCGCCACCTGCCCGCCGGAGGCGGATCACGCCGCAGCGTCGACGTGCCGGGGCTGCTCGCCTCGTCGGTCGCGCTGTTCGCCCTCACCTACGCGCTCATCGAGGGCGACGGCCACGGCTGGACGTCCACGCTGATCCTCGGCTCGTTCGCGCTCTCCGCCGTCGCGGCCGCCGCCTTCGTGATCATCGAACTGCGCTCCGCCGACCCGATGGTCGACCTCGGGCTGTTCCGCCGGGCCATGTTCACCGGCGGGCTGACGATCACCGGGCTCTGGGCATTCGGGATCTTCGGGATCTACTTCTTCCTCGCGCTCTACCTGCAGAACATCCTCGGTTTCAGCCCCACCAGGGCGGGCGCCGCGTTCGTGCCGCTCGCGCTGGTCATGGCGGTGACGGCCGGGGTCTCCGACAAGCTGGCGCGACGGTTCGGCGCCGGCCCGCTCACCGCGGTCGGGATGGGGCTGATGGCGGCGTCCGTGCTCGGGATCTCCGCGCTCGGCGGCGACGCCGGCTACCTCGACCTGCTGCCTTGGTTCCTGGTCTACGGGCTCGGTGCCGGAATGCTGATCCCGCTCACCGATGTGATCATCGGCTCGACGCCGGCCGGTCAGGAAGGTGTCGCCAGCGGGATGCTGAACGTGTCCCGCGAGGTGTTCGGCCTGCTCGGCATCACGGTGCTCGGCGCGATCCTCTCCTCGCGGCAGGACGAGCCGACCCCGGCCGCCTTCCTCGACGCCTACCAGTTCACGATGGTGATCGCGGCGATCGTCCTGGCCGTCGCGGTGCCGCTCGGGCTGATCACCCTGCGCCGGAAGGCCCTGAAGAAGGAGGACGCCGCCGACTACGCCCTCGTCTGAGCGCCGCGCGTGCTCAGTTCGCGGACGTCTGGATCTCGCGGACCTCGACGGAGGTCCGGCCGGGGGCCTGGAGCGGGCCGATGCGGCCGCCACGCTGGTCGCATCGGCCCTCGCACGTCCAGTCCAGGACGTATTCGACGGTCGCGACGACCGGCACCGGCCCGCGCGACGACCTGACAAAACTATGGAAACAGGGGCCTTTCGCCGTTCCGGGGGTCGTGCAGACCTCCTCGCCGTCGGGCAGAGTCCAGACGATCCGTTCGGGTGAGCCGCGCATCGTCACCCGCTGGCCCCCGGCGCTCGCCGACGCCCGCAGCGTCCGCCAGCCGTCCGGGGTTATCCACAGGGCGGTGGACAGGTTCACCCAGGTGACCGGCGCCGGAGCTACCCTCGGACGAGGAAAGGGGAAGGCCAGGCGGGCCACCGCCATCTCCACCACATCCCTGGTCGCGACCTTCGGGACGGGGATCAAGGTCGTCACACAGACCTGGGCGCCGTCGGGGCAGTCGATCAGTTCGATCTCCGCGGGCTCCGGCCTCGGACGTCCGTGGAGGCCCTTCTTCGTTCCGCCTTGCTTTGTTCCACCGGCCGTCAGCACGCACTGCAGGCTGACCGCCCCGCACTCAGGCCCTGCCGGGACGGTCGCGGGCGCGGTCGCGGTAGCGGTCGCGGTCGCCGGAAGCGTGATCATCAGGAGGGAGGTCAGCATGAGGTCTTGGCCCGGGTCAGCTTGACGACTTTCCAGGCAGGGGAGGAGTCGCGGGTCAGGCGTGCCCGCAGGACTCCCTTCTCGGGCACTCCCGGGCGCAGGCGGCGGCCGGTTCTGGCGTCGAAACTGGTGAGCCCTGAGGTGACCACGCAGTCGATCACCTCGGCTTCGGGGCCGCGCAGCCAGGCGACGCGCGGATTGAGCGCGTTGTGCTGACGTTTCACGAGCTTCGCCTTGGCCTGCTCCCGGGCCTCGGCGGTGATGCGGCGGTGGATGGCGGGGCTCGCGAAAGCGGGCAGGGCGCTGGCGTCGTTGGTGGCGAGGGCCTGTTCGAAAGCGCGGAAGAAGCCCCGGTAGGCGGTCAGCACGGCGGGCCGCTGGTCACCGTCGGCGACGGCGGCTCTGCGGGCGGACGGTTCGGGGGAAGTGGTGCCGCTGGGGTGGAAATCACCGGAAACGCCTGAGCTGGGGGCGCAGGCGCAGGTCAGCAGCGCGACCAAGGCGAGGGGGAGGGAACGCATGAGCCGCAGCCTAAGCAGCGGGGAAGATCCCTCGCACGCCGGTGAGCGACGTTTGGATAACGGAGAGTCAGTTTCCGGTGAGGAGGTCGAGGACCAGGGCGGACGGGGGACGGCCCTGTTCGACGGGCGCGGTCAGCGCCGTCAGGTCGAGCCGGTCGAAGGCCGGCCCGGTGAGAAGGTGCTGCTGGAGCAGCGTTTCGGGGCGGTAGCCGCGGCGGTGCAGCGCGTCGGCCAGAAGCGGGCCGAGAACGCGGGCGGCGGGGAACAGATCGGGGGAGCCCGCGTTGCAGCGGCGCAGGATCTCGGTGGCGCGGCCCTGCTGGACCAGATCCAGGACATGGGCGGCCAAGATGACCGGATGGCCGAACATTTCGGCCACGGCCTCACGGATTCGCTGTGCGCAGGCGGCCGTCGCGGCGTCCCAGATGGCCTGGTCGGCGGTGTCGAAGGTGATCGCGCGCAGGGTGTCGCCGCCCGAGGGGGCGGGGGAGGGTGCGAAGGGGATGAGATGGCCGTCCGCGACGCGCGGCGCCACCAGGCGTTCCGCCAGCAGCTTCGCGAAAGCAGCCTCGGCCTCCATGCCGAGCGGCCGCAACGGCACCGGCCGGACGCCCGGAGCGGGCGGCGGCAGATCAGGGGAGCCCAGCAGGGCCGTCACCCGGCCGGCGAGCTCGGGGAGATGGAAGCGGTCGCGGTCCTGGCGGAGGGTCCAGCGCCAGGCGTCCCAGAGATCGACCGGATACCAGCCGGCGGCCGCCAGCGGCCCCACGTACTGCAGGACGAACCGCTCGAAAGTCAACGAAAGGTAGGAGCCGTGGACGAGCGCCGCCGCCACCGACTCCGGCGACACCACCTGCGCGATCAGCGCGTCCGCCGCCCCCGACCCCTGCGCCGGGACCGTCGCGTGCAGATGCACCAGCTCATGCGCGATGACGGCCGCCAGCTCGTCCGCCGGAAGATCCAGCACATAAGGCAGGCCGAGCAGCAGCCGCCCGGGCGCCGCCGCGACGTCCGGCACCGGCGACAGCTCGATCTCGCCGGGCGCGGGCACCCCGAGCCGGGCCGCCGTGTCCTGGACCAGGGCCCACAGATCCGGCTGGCTCGCCTCGGTGATCGGAAGCTTCATCATCAGAGCGGCAGGCTACCAACGGGTACTGACAGCGGGCCGAACACACGGCAGGGGTGGCGAGCGTCACATCAACCCGGCCGGGGAGGCGCGCGTCCACGGGCGCGCGCCTAGGGTGAGGACATGCTGCGCCTCTATGAGACCCGGACCGGACAGGTCGTCGGAGTCCGGCCCGGGCCACTCAAACTCTATGTCCGCGAGCCGGATGACCTGCGCGTCTGCCTGATCGCCGACGTGTTGCGCAGGCTGGCCTCCCGACTGCACAGGCAGAGCCTCACCACAGCAGCTCACGACGCTGATCACGGGCCCTGGAACATCCCGCCGCTGTACGCGGGAGAACCGCTGACGGGGGCGCTCAGTGTGGGAAACGTCACGTCCGGCGCGGACGTCACTGTGGCCTCCTGGGCCCCACCCGTCACAGAACCGGATGATCCGCTCACGCTCCGGTTGGCGCTGCTGACCGTGCACTACCGGGAGGAAGCGGTCATCGGGCCGGAAACGGTCAGTGCTTGCGCGGCTCGGATCGAGGTCTGGCGGGCGGAGGTGGCCCGGTGGGGGACTCATCCGTCACGGGCGATCGACAAGCCGACGGCCGAGGCGTTCCTGGAGGCTGTGGGGGAGGACCTCGATATCGCGGCGGGGCTGGACGTGCTCGACGCGCTGGCCGGATCCGAGCTGGAACCGGGGGCGAAGTTCGAGACGGCCGTCCATCTGGATCTGGTGTTGGGGCTGGATCTGGTGCGGCTGCTCGGGACCGTCTGAGCGGCGCATCGCGGTTGGGCCGCAATCGACCGTCAGGGGCGCATCGGGAGGTTGGGGGCGGCGCCGCTGTTGGTGGCTTGTGGCGGCCGGGGTGGCTGGCCACAGCTCGTCACAGAGAGGTTGGGGGCGGCGCCGCTGTTGGGGGCTTGTGGTGGCCGGGGTGGCCAGCCACAGATCGTCATGGAGACGGTTTCAGAGGGCGCCGAGCAGGGGGAGGTCCGGGACGGGCTTGGAGTTGGCCCGGCGGACGGCCGCGAACCGGAGGCGCACGTAGTCGGCGACCCAGCCGGATTCGCGGCGCAGCGCCGGCGCCGCCAGCACGTTGACGCGCGCCAGCACCGGTTCGATCAGCTCCGACGGCACCTCGGCCAGGGCCTCCGCCGCGAAGAGCCGAACCCAGTCGGCGGCCCCGTCGGGCGCGTCCGTCATCCGGGTCGGACGGTCGAAGAACTCCAGCAGCCGCACCGTGAACCCCGCCTCCTCCAGCCGTGACGCGTAGTCGGCCGGGGTCGGGAAGTACCAGGGCAGTTCGGGTTCGCGCAGGTCGTAGTCGCGCCACGCCGTCTGCATCGCGGCGATCAGTTCGGCGCAGTTGCCCGCGCCGCCCATCTCGGCGACGAACCGGCCGCCCGGCCTCAGCGCGGCGTGCACCCGGTGCAGCACCGCGTCGGGGTCGCGGGCCATCCAGTGCAGCGCTGAGGAGGAGATCACCGCGTCGTAGGAGTCGGCGACGGTGAAGTCGTGCGGGTCGCCGACGGCGAAGGAGAGTTCGGGGAACTGGCGTCCGGCCTGCGCGATCAGATGCGGATTGCCGTCCAGGCCGAGCGGATCGGCACCGCGCGCCGACAGTTCGGCGGTCAACATGCCCGCGCCGCACCCCAGGTCGATGATCTTCTCGCCTGGCTGAGGGTCGAGCAGGTCGATCAGGGGGGCGCCGTGCGCCGACACGTACCCGAAGGCGGAGTCGTAGGTGGCGACGGCCCAGTTCATGAGCTGAAGATATCCGACGAATGGCGACTTCAGGGGCGTTCGTGACCCGCCCGCTCCCGCGATTCCTAGAAGGCCCTTCTAGAATGGCGCTCGACCACTTCAGCGCCGGAGGCTCCGATGGACTACCAGCAGATCGAGTACAAGGTCGAGGACGGGATCGCCACGATCACCCTCAACCGGCCCGACCGCATGAACGCCTACACGACCATCATGCGCGCCGAGACGATCGACGCCTTCGACCGGGTCGACGCCGACGACGCCGTCCGCGTCGTCGTGGTCACCGGCGCGGGACGCGCCTTCTGCGCGGGCGCCGACCTGCAGGGCGGCGGCGACACCTTCAACTCCGCGGCCAGCGACGACATGTTCGGCGAGGACCTCCTTGAGGACGGCGGCCCGCGCGACGGCGGCGGCACCGTCGTCCTGCGGATCGGTCGCTGCCTCAAGCCCGTCATCGGCGCGATCAACGGCGCGGCCGTCGGCATCGGCGTCACGATGACCCTGCCGATGGACGTCCGGATCGCCTCGTCCAACGCCAAGTTCGGGTTCGTGTTCGCGCGCCGCGGCATCGTCACCGAGGCCGCTTCGTCCTGGTATCTGCCGCGGGTCGTCGGGATCTCCCAGGCCATGGAGTGGGCGATGACCGGCCGGGTGTTCCCCGCCGCCGAGGCCCTTTCCGGACGGCTCGTCTCGCGGGTCGTCGAGCCCGAGGAACTGCTGCCGACGGCCTACGCGCTCGCCCGCGAGGTCGCCGACAACACCTCGGGCGTGGCCGTCGCCGCGATCCGCCGGCTGATGTACGCGGGCCTTTCCGCGGAAACCCCCTGGCAGGCCCATGCGGCCGACTCCCGGCTGATGACCGCGCTCGGCGCCGCCCCCGACGCCGCCGAGGGCGTCACCTCGTTCCTGGAGAAGCGGCCCGCGGTGTTCCCGATGTCGGTGGCGAAGGATCTGCCGCCCGTCCCGGACTTCCCCAAACACCGCGAGAACTGACTAAATACTCGATCGTGAAGAAGTTCATGATCGTGGCCTCGTTGCTGCTCGCCGTCGCGGCCGTCGCGTACCTCACGACCAGGCCGTGGCGGTCGAGCGTGGTCCCGCCCGGCTGCCAGATCCTCACCGACGAGCGGGCCGCCCCGCTGATCGGCGAGGTCGTCGAACGCGAAGACCAGATCATGGCGAGCGCCGACAGCACCCACTGCCTGCTGATGAACGACGACGACGGCTCCACCGGGATCGAGGCGACGCGCTCGGGCTCCGCCAAGGAGGCCGCCGCGGCCTTCCGGAGCGACCGCGAGCAGAAGGGCGGCGGCGCGGCCCCGCCGGTCGAGGCGTCCGGAATCGGCGACGAGGCCCACCGGCGCGAGACCACCGAGGACGGCCGCTACCGGCAGCGCCTGGCCGTCCGGAAAGGCCGGTTCGTGTTCGTGATCACGGTGACGTCCGACAAGTCCGCCGCCGAGGTGACGGCCTGGACCGACGCGCTCGCCCGCGACTACGTCAAACGGATCGGTTAGCCGCTCTGCGCGGCGGCGCCGGCGGCACGACCTTCCCCGCCACGACGATCCCCTCGGGGACTCGGGCGATCTCGCCGGTGCGGCGGCGGACCGTCAGCACCCCCTCCGACCAGGACTCCAGCACGCCGACCACGTCGGAGAACTCCCCGGACGGTAGCGCCCGGCGCAGCGAGACACGCTCGCCGACATCGGAAGGTGTGACCGTTACGACAAGCTGTGCGGCGAAACGGGATGACAACGGGCACCCCCACGTCGAAATGACTACCCTGCTCCCGCAATACTATTGGCCACATGCTTACGGTGAGCCGTGGCTGACGGCATGGCCGGGAAGTTCTGAGAGGAGTACGGCGTGACCTACGTCATCGCGCAGCCTTGCGTGGACGTTCTCGACAAGGCCTGCATCGAAGAGTGCCCTGTCGACTGCATCTACGAGGGACAGCGCCAGCTCTACATCCACCCGGACGAGTGTGTCGACTGCGGTGCGTGCGAGCCGGTCTGCCCGGTAGAGGCGATCTACTACGAAGATGACCTTCCTGACCAGTGGAAGGACTTCTACAAGGTCAACGTCGACTTCTTCGAGGAGCTCGGTTCGCCGGGCGGCGCCTCCAAGGTCGGCAAGATCGAGCGCGACCACCCGATCGTGGCAGCGCTCCCGCCCCAGGGCGAGTAGTAACGTAGGCAAGGCCCTCCGCCCGCACGGGACGGGGGGCCTTTTGCCGTGTCAGGAGGACGATCATGCAGCTGCCCGACTTCCCGTGGGACCGCCTGGAACCGTTCAAAGCCCAGGCGATCGCATATCCGGGCGGTCTGGTGGACCTGTCGGTCGGCACCCCCGTCGACCCGACCCCGCAGTTCGTCCGCGACGCCCTAGCCGACGCCTCCGACGCCCACGGCTACCCCCAGACCTACGGCACGCCCGCGCTCCGCGACACGGTCGCCGGCTGGCTGCGCCGCCGCCTCGGCATCGCCGCCGACCCGGCCGCGGTGC
>NZ_BAAGZI010000011.1:0-41416 GCF_054778695.1 Actinocorallia lasiicapitis | reverse complement strand
GTGACCGACGACAAGCCCGCGAGGTGCGTGCCTGGGCGTCGCGCAGTAGGACTGAAGATTCATAAGACACGGCCTAGCCTTTCCTCGGAGGTGGCGATGACGGGCCAGTTGGTTCTGCTGGTGACGGGTTTCGTGCTGACGAGCGTGCTGGGCGGTGTGCTCGGTTCGTTCTTCCAGCGCCGCACCTGGAGCCACCAGCACAAGGTCCAGCGGCAGGAGCAGGAACGCCAGCTCGCCATCAAGATCTTCGAGGAGGTCAGCAGTCTTCTCGACCGCCGTCTCTACCGGATGCGCCTGGTGTTCTGGGCGGCGAAGCGCCGCGCCCGCCAGCCGCCCGCCGGCGACCTGGATTCGGCCCTCGACGGCTACCGCGAGGCCCTGGCCACCTGGAACGACAACCTGAACCGTCTTCTGGCGTTGACGGAGGCGTACTTCGGCGAGCCGGTCCGCCGCGAAATGGAGAACGTGTACCAGGAGTTCACCTCGACGGGCCGCGCTCTGGACGAGTTCGTCCGCGACGTGTCCACCCACCCGGGCGAAACCGACGTCCCGCCGATCCGCCGTCGCCTCCGCATCATCAGCAACCGCGTCTACCGCCTCAACCTGCACATGCTCCAGCTGATCCGCTCCGGCCGCCTGGGCCCCGACGCCCCCTCCGAACCACCCCCCACTTCCCCCCGAATGCCCCAACTGGGCGACGAGGGCCCCGACGTCCGCCGCCTCCAGCAGTCCCTCCGCACCACCGGCCACCTGACAGGCCCCGCCGACGGCGTCTTCGGCCGAGCCACCCACCGAGCCCTCACCGACTTCCAACGCTCCCGCAACCTCACCCCCGACGCCATAGCCGGCCCCACCACCCTCACCGCCCTCCCCGATCCGGCCCCCCGGGTAGCCTGACGTGCCCCGCCTCCCGACCACCCACACGTGATCAGACCCCCGCGACGTGCGTCTTCCTCACCCCAAGGCCGCCCATCTTGACCAGCCCGCTCGTGATCAGACCTCACCCCGCGACGCGTGTCTCCCTCGCCGCGGTCTTCGCCGCGCTCGCCGTGAGCACCGCCGTCACGGACCCCGCGACCTGGCCTTTCGGGGCGCTCCTCGGCCTGCTCGCCCTCCCCACCGGATTCCGTGGCGTCCGCGCCGCCGTCCTCCTCGACGCGCGCCACGTGACCGTCCGGGGCTTCCTCTGGTCCAGAACCATCCCCCGCTCCGCGATCACGGCCGTCGTTCCCGACGCTCCCTTCGGCCCCCGCATCACCTGGACGGGCCCGCACGGAAAGCGCCGCTCCACCCCGCTGCTGTTCCTCAGCTCCTCGTCCGGCACGCTCCGCCCGATCCGCGCCCACCACGAACGCCGCACCCGAGAGCTCACCGCCCGCCTGAACCCCCGCCGCCGAAAGACCGGCCCGCACCGGTGAATCCGCAGGTCACGGGCGGTAGGCTCGCCGCCGTGAAACCTCCGACCCCACCGGCTCTGCGCTCCGCCGGGACCCTCGCCCTCACCCTGGCCACGACCCTGATCCTGCTGGACGCCGTCGCCCAATCCCCGGCCCGGCAGCTCCCTCTGATCGTGACGGCCCTCGTCGTCACCGGGGTCGGCCTGCGCCTGGAAGCCGCCATCCTGACCCGCCGCTGAGGTGGCGGTCAGCGTACGACGTCGAACACGTTCTTCTGGATCCCGTTCGTGTACGCCTCGTACTCGACGAGCTTGAGCTTCCGCGCGTCCATGTCCGCGGCGCTGAACAGCCGCTTCCCCGCGCCGAGCAGCACCGGGAACACCAGCAGGTGGTACCGGTCGATCAGTCCGGCCTCGGAGAGCCCCCGCGTCAGCGACGCGCTCCCGTGCACGATGATCGGCCCCCCGTCGCCTTCCTTCAACGCGGCCACCTCGTCCAGCGACCGCAGGATCGTCGTCTCCCCCCACCCGTCGACCAGGTCCTTCTCCCCGAGCATCGAGGACACCACGTACTTCGGCATCACCTTGTACCCGGCGAACTCCTCCATCCCAGGCCACACCGGACTGAACGCCTCATAACTCACCCGCCCCAGCAGCAACGCCCCCGCCTCTTCCTGCTCCCTGCCTTTGATCTCATACGCCTCAGGCACGAACTCGATGTCCTTGAACGTCCACCCCGAGTTCCGATACCCCGGCTCCCCACCCGACCCCTCCACAACCCCGTCCACCGAAACAAACGCCGTACAGATCAGATCCCGCATCCCAACTCCCTCCCCACCCCCGAACGCCACCCGCCCAGGCCCCCCAAGTATCCACCGACAAACAATTTTGTCAACACCCCCAAAACCTGTCGGCTGGTCGGCTCACCCCATCATCGGACGATGGACGCCCGCGAAGACCTGGTCGCACGGTGGAGCGGTTCAGAGGAGGCCGGTTGAGATGACGTCGCCGGGGGCCGGGGGCTCAAGGGGATCGCGGCTCTGTTGGTCTACGCGGTGAAGGGCGCCCTTCTCGTCCTGGACGATGAGGGCGGATCGGCTCGTTCCCACGATGCGGTCGCGCTCATGGAGGGGGGTTCGCTCGACGACCGTGCCGGTGAGGGTGGTTCGGAGTGCGGCGCGTTCGCCGGAATCGGTCCAGGTCGCGATCCACAGGAGCGGCTCGTCCGCCGAAGTCAGGATTTGCGGGGTGGATTCGTAGGTGCCGAGGAACTCTGAGGGGGGCAGTTTGTTTCCCGGTCGCACCTTGATCGGGTCGGGGGTGCCGGTGAGGGAAAGATCGAGGGTGCGGGGCTGCCGGGTCGGGGCTTGGGCTCGGGGGACGGAGAGGACTTGGCCCGTATCGAGGAGCGCCACCGGGTTCGTGTCCTGAGGGAGCTTCACCCGGCGCTGTTCGCCTGTGACGACGTTGAGGATGTAGAGGTCGGGAGCGAGGGCCGGTTCCTGCGCCAGGAGCAAGAACTGTCCGCCCGGGGACCAGGCAACAGCTTTTATCGCGGTTGTCGGGTTCGGGGTGCAGGGTTGCACTCGGAGAGCTCTGCCGTTGAGGGTGTTGGCCGCCAGGTAGGCGCCGGGCTCGGGTCCACCGATCCAGCGGCCGTCGGGTGAGGATGAGTCGGCGTCTCCCTGGTCGACGGACCGGCCGTCGGACAGGAAGATTCTGCTCGGCATACCGTCCTGTCTGCGGATCAGACGGGCCGTGCTTCCTAGTGGGGTGCCCCATCCGTGAGCGGCGGTGATGGGGGCGTCGCGGCAGGGGTCCGGTGGCGAAGCGGACGGCGTGGGGCCCTTGCCCGAGAAGGCCATCGAACCCGCCGCGATCATCGCTACCGTCGCCGCGGACGCCGTCATCGAGTACCGCCGTCGGCGGCGGCGATGCATCAGGGCGATGGCGCGGTCGGTGTCGGAGTAGTCGGATACCGATTCGGCCAGGGACTTGAGGTCGATGCGTGGATTCATGATCGCCTGCCTAGAGGCTCGTCAGGGACGGGAAGCAGATCGGGCAGGGACTTCCTCAGATGGCGCAGACCGTCGTGGGCCTGCCGTTTGACCGTGCCGATGCTGCAGCCGAGTTCGCGTGCGGTGTCGGCCTCGGAAAGGTCCGCGTAGTAACGGAGGTAGAGGACCGCGCGCTGTCTCGGCGGCAAGCCTGCCAGCGCCTTCCCGAGGAGCATTCGAGTGTCGGCACGTGCGGTTTCGTCACCGATGTGGGGAGTGTCGGGCAGGGTCGGGGTCAGCACCGTTTTCAGCCGTGGTCTCAGCCAGTTCCTACGCACCTGATTGATCATCACTTTACGGACATACGCCTCGGGATGACCGCCGGCGACGACCTTGTCCCAGCGCATGGCCGTCTGTGTCAACGCCTCCTGCACCAGCTCCTCAGCGTCCGCGTCGTTCCCCGTCAGAAAGAACGCCAGCCGTGACAGCGCCAACCCCCGCCCCCGGACGAACTCCCGAAAGTCCTGATGTGACGCCAACCACCCTCCTCGGCCGAGCTCTCACCCTAATAAGTCCCCCAGGCCGCAAAAGGTTGTGTGATCCCACGATCAGGGATGGTTCCGGGGAAACAGGGCGGTCGAGCATGACCACGCGAACGACCTTCCCACCCGCCGTATAGGGCTCGCGCCGCCTTTCAGGGAACGTCGCCGATGGCGGAAACTCGCCCCGTCCGAACCCAGAGCGAATAGCTGAGAAGCGATCCTGGCGCCACACCAAGTGAGCCCGGCGACCCGGTCAACGCTTTCTCCTCGGCCAGCAGAGCACCTGTGCGAGAGTCGAAAATAAGCGTGTATCGCGTTGGGAGCCCACCGAACGCGGAATCAACGCCGATGGCGATACCGCGACGCCCGAGCCTGTCGGTCACGTCGCCCTGGAACACCAACGCCTCCTCCGCCGCCAGCACCTTGAGAAGCGCTGCCTGAAGGGCCGGCGGCAGAATCTGGGAGCTCAAGAGATCCGTGACGGCGATCAGACGCTCAGCGGGGCCGTTCGCCACGGGATGGCCGACGGCGAGCTGCCGCGCAAGCAGTTTCGGGTCGCCGGAAAGCGTGGAAACGTCATAGAACGCCTCTCCCGCCTTGGTCTTGATGATCTCCCGCTTCCCGTGACGTCTGGTCCTGATCTCACCTTCGCCTTCTGCGGTGGCCCAGGTCTCCGCTGACCGTTCGACACCTACCGACGCAGCACTTCCCGCCACCCTGGTCTGGAGCGCCCACCCTCTGTTAAGGATGTAGCTGTAAGCGCCGGCACCGGCGGACGGCTGGGCACGTGCCTTCGCCGCGAGCCCATTGAGCACAGGACCCGCCGATACCTGTCCAGGGCGCGCCGAAAACGCGAGCCGCGTCGGCGTGACGACGGGTTCCACCGGACGATCGCGGCGTTCCCCTGCTCCACCGGCCCAGAGCGAAAGCCCCGCGACCAGCCCGGCAGCGGTCACTCCGACGAGCGGCCCGACCCACTTCGGCTGTACCTTCAGCAGTTGCCGCACGTCGACATCGTAAACGCCGTCGCCTTGTCATTGGCCGCAGTACCCACGTTCGAGTTCTCGCTGTTGTAATACTCCCACCACAGCTGGGTATTCGGCTGATTATTTGATCCGATGTTGTTGTACACAACAACTACACGATTATTGTTCGTGTTGACCCAGCTGGTGGTCTGATCATTGAAATCGTAGTCACTTAGGAACTGAGTGCCAGTCTGGGAGAATTGCAGCATACGAGCACCCGACCGGCCCGAATTGAACCGATCATGCTCATAAAAGCAGGCCCACCTAACCGTCACCCCGTAGGGACAGCCGTGCCGGTACTCGGTGTGAAGCCGACTTAGAGAGGAGCGAGCGGGCCACTGCCCGCGCTCATTGGCAAAGAGCATGACCACGGTACCGTTTCGATAGGAGACCTCATATTTCCCACTACGCTTACCGCCTTTCGTCCGCTGGAGCTGCCTGGCAATCGCAGACTCCACGGCCTCCTCTTTCTGCGCGAGGACTTTCTGCTCATGCGCGAGAGCCGGAGCCTCCCCCATGATCCCAACTGCCATGCAAACGGCTGTAGCCAGAGCCAGAACCGAACGACCGGTACCCACAAATACCTCCAGCGTCTACTCAACGACCCCGACACTGCCAGAGTCCGCCGAAACCAACCAGACGCCCTTCAAGAACCCGATCGACACTCCCCGCCATCACCACAGGTGGGCGATCACTTAGCCCTCGCGCAGCGGGCCATGTCCGCATTCGGACGCCGACCGAAGGCAACCAGCACGCTGCAGAGCCAAATCAGGTTGGCAACACGGAGAGGTAAGTCGGGATGCCTACCGCGATAAACCACCAGCGATGATCGATGACATCTATTGAGTCGACGCTCCCGCCAATACCGACCTAGTCTCCATAAATGAACCGAGAGCTCCCGAACCGCCATCCGTCTCAACAAGCGCTTCCCGCACAGGTCCAACCGGCACCACGCCCGCCAGACCTACGCACAGCGGCCGGGCCCCCCGACCCCAAAACCTCTCGGCACGCCCCGCCCCTTGACTCCCCCGGCCAGGTGATTCCCGTGCGCTACCGAACCACCGACGACCGCCGCATTCTCGAAGCCAGAGACGCCCACGTGGTCAAGGTCACCGTCACCCCCAGCCTGGAACTCCACCTCTCCACAGGCCTGGAACTCCACTACCAGGGCCCCGTAGAACACATCCTCGGCGCCTCTTCCCACCCCGACGCCCGCCGCCTGGATTTCCTGACATTCCCGCCCAAAGCCTTGAATCTCCTCATCGGCGCCCGCCCCCTGTCCTGGGTCGTCTTCCACACGGGCGACCAACGCATCGTCTTCTCCAACAGTTGGATGCTCACCCTCAGACCCCACCCGAACGACTCCTGGCGCCTGAACTTCCCCAACATCGCCCCATGGACCCACCCTTAACGGCCCCCGCGGACCTTTCAGGGAACGTCACCGATAGCGGAAACACGCCCCGTCCGAACCCAGAGCGAATACCCGAGAAGCGATCCCGGCGCCACCCCGAGCGATCCCGGCGACCCGGTCAAACTCTGCTCCTCACCGAGCAGAGCCCCCGTCCGCGCATCAAAGATGAGCGTGTACCGCGTCGGAAGCCCCCCGAACGCGGAATCAACCCCGATGGCAACCCCTCGACGCCCAAGCCGGTCAGTCACATCGCCCTGAAACTCCAGCGCCTTCTCTGCCGCCAACACCCGAAGCACCGCCGCCTGAAGCTCCGGCGGCAACACCTGATAACTCAAAAGATCCGTGACAGCGATAAGCCGCTCAGCCGGCCCGTTAGCCACCGGATGCCCAACAGCAAGCTGCCCCGCCAGCCGCTCCGGATCGGCAGAAAGCAAGGACACGTTATAAAACGAGTCCTCCGCCGTGCTCTTGACGACCTCCCGCACCCCAAAGCGCTTAGTCCTGATCTCCCCTTCACCATCCGCAGCGGCCCAGGTCTCCGCTGACCTCTCAACCCCACCCGACGAAACGTTGCCCGCCACCTTCGTCTGCAGCGCCCACCCCTTATTCAGGATGTAGCTGTAAGCACCGCCCCCGACCGCCGGCTGAGCACCCGCCTTAGCCGCAAGCCCCTCAAGCACAACCGCCGCCGACACATTCCCAGGGCGCGCCGAGAACGCGATTCGCGTCGGCGTGACAACGGATTCCACCTGACGATCGGGACGTTCCCTGGATCCACCAGCCCAGAGCGAAAGCCCCGCGACCAGCCCTGCAGCAGTCACCCCGACGAGCGGCCCGACCCACTTCGGCTGCACCTTCAGCAGTTGCTGCACGTCGACATCGTAAACGCCGTCTCCTGGTCAAGTCCCGCAGCCCTTGGCATCAAATCAGAGGGGATGCGAACACGCGAGTCGAGTGGCTATCGGCTCAGATGCGGGAATAGCAGATGCAGGAGGAAAGGTGCCAGCGAGTGATCGTGCGGTCAGGGTGCTGGGTGATTTCGACTTTGGATTGGCAGAGAGCCGTGACGACGAGAAGACCGCGTCCACCGATGCTCAGGTTGGCGACGAAATCGTCACAGGCCGGGTCGGCGTGCGGCGAGTGAAGCGACTCGATCTCCTCGATGGTGGTCCAGGGAATATCGATCTCGACGGGGGCGGCCGGAGCGTGGTCGATGAGGACACCCCGGATGCCGGTGACGTCGTGAGTGAGGCGGAGCGTGGCCGTCTGAGCGCTGCTGTGTTCGGCCAGGTTGGCCATGAGTTCGGTGACCACGGTGGCCAGGTCGTCTCTGGACTCACATCCAGGAGGAAGCCAGCCGAGAGCCCAGCGGCGGGCCTCTGTCGCGGCCCGGACGGTGACGGGGAACTCGCGTTCCACGAACGTCGAGGGGAGGTCGTTCGGGTCGGGGGGCTGTGGCACAGGAACACCTCACGATCATGCAGGTCATGGGCACGGCGACTCCTTGAGTAGTACTTAAAGTACGGCCATAGTAGAATCAATACAAGTCATTCGGAGTTTCTGTGCCGCACAATAGGTACGGATCTCGTGGTCGCCCGCGCCCTGGAGGAACCGTGTTCGGTCTGTACGTGCGCTTCACCTGCAAAGATGAGCAGAGCGCTGCGGCGTTCGACGAGCTCGTGGCGGAGACGCTGGAGCTGATCAAGGATCGGGAGCCCGGGACTCTGCTCTACGTCCCGCACGCGATCGAGGGCGAGCCGCTGGTGCGCGCGTTCTACGAGCTCTATGCGGATCGGGCCGCGTTCGACGCGCATGAGGAGCAGGAACACGTGAAGCGTTTCCTCGGGGCTCGCGGCGAGTTCCTCGACGCGGTGCATGTCGACTGGCTGAGTTCGGTAGACGGCAAGGGGATTCCGGAGTGAGCACGGAGTATCAGCGGGCGCTCGGGCGGAAGATCGCCCAGGAACGCAAGCGGCGAGGGCTGTCGCAGGCCGACCTGGCCAAGCTGATCAATCGTTCGGTCGCGTGGGTTTCGCAGGTGGAACGCGGGGTCCGCAAGGTCGACAGGATGTCGGTCCTGGAGCTGGTCGCCGAGGCGCTTGAAGTGCCGCTGTCCGAACTCGCCGCCGAGGCCCCGGTGGTGGCTGCCGTCTCCGAGGAGATGCCCGGTGCGAACGGTCTACGGCTGGTCCTTTCCGGGACGCATTCGCTGCAGGCGATGCTGCACGACGAGACGTCGCCCGATCTCCCCAGCCTGGGGACGAAGGTCGAGGAAGCCTGGACGCTGACGCACGCAGCTCGCTACCAGGAGCTCACCGAACTGCTACGGATCTTGATTCCGTCGCTGGAGAGCGCGGTGCGTTCCGTGCCGGACGCGCAGCGCGGGAAAGCGTGCGAGCTGCTCGCCGAGACCTACCAGGCGTGTTCGGCCGCACTCGCGAAGCTCGCGGAGCCCGAGGCCGCGTGGATCGCCGCCGACCGGGCGATCGCTGCCGGCGAGCGGGCCGGCGACCCGCTGATGATGGCCGCGGGCGCCTATCGCCTCGCGTTCGTGTTCCTCGGCTCCCGGCACTTCGACCAGGCAGCGGAGATCGCGCGCACAACCTCGGACGCGCTCTGGCCTCTCGCCGACGGAGGCAGCCCGGGCGCCATGTCGCTGTGGGGCGGCCTCACTCTGCAACGTGCCGTCGCCGCGGCCCGCCTCAACGACGCGGACGACGCCTACGCCCACATCGACCGGGCCCGCCGCATGGCCGACCGGCTCGGCCCTGGCCACAACCATTTCAACACCGAGTTCGGCCCGGCGAACGTCTCCGTCCACGAGGTCGCCGTGGCCGTCGAAATCGGGGATGCGGGACGAGCCCTCCGAGTCGCCCAGAACCTCGACCCCTCGGGCCTCTCCGACGAACGCCGCAGCCGCATGCTGATCGACGTGGCCCGAGCCCACGCCCAGCGACGCCACGTCGAGGAAGCAATCTCCGCTCTCCTCAACGCAGAACAGATCGCCCCCGAACAGATCCAGAACCACCGAACCGTCCGCCAGCTGGTCTCCGACCTCCTCACCACACACGAACCCCAAAACCCCGCCCTCCTAGCCCTAGCCACCCGAATGGGTCCCTAGAACCCCACGCCGAATCCGAAGCCGGCCCGATCTAGAGGGAGGGAAGTCCTTCGGGAATCGACAAACCCAGCGCCTTCAGGAACTTCGCGGTCTTCAGCTCCACGAAGATGTCGGCGTCATCCGGTTCGGCGGGGTCTTCGACAGTCTCGTCGTCTTCGACCTCGGCGGTCGGCTCCTCGTCCTGGGCAAGGAAACGCCGGAGCTCGATCTCCTTCGGCCGGACATCGGCTGGGACGGCCCGGTTCCGGAGCGCCCACCAGTCCGCCAGCCCGGCGGCTTCACGATCTGGATCAGTGGCGGGAGCATCGTCGTCACCGACGTAGGAGCGCGGTGTGAATCCCAGATAGGCAACACCCTCCCCGCGCCCGACAGGCGCGTACGACAGTTCGGTGAGATCGCTGTCGTGAATATGGATCCTGAGCCACGGAGCAGTGGGTACGACCTCCGATCCCGGTTCTTCAATCCACTGGTTGCCATCGAGAAGATAGTTTGCGAAGAGACCCATACCCCGTATTTCTCCTACTGGGAGCCATGTTCAGCCGACTACTGTCACCCGCCTGGCGGCCGCTCACTCGCGTCTGGAGCTTGACCTGACGATTCGGCTTCCACCCAGGTCTGGTCTTAGCGCAGCGAGCTTCGATCGTGAATGCTCTCGTTGTGACGATCGTCGGCCTTGCCTGCGGGCTGCCTACTTCAGACGCCTCAAGTCCTTCACTGCGATCTCCGGGACATGGCGCATCAGGTAGCGCGAGCAGACCCGGAATGTGATCACTGCCAGGAAGACAAGAAAGCTCGCAGATCCCGCAAGTATGGCCCTCGTAGCGCCGGTCAAACGATCAACCTACCTCAAACGGGAAATTCGTGCCGCCAAGATACCCAATGGGCGCTTAAGTGTTGAATGTCCCCGGCACACCGTTTCATCCAATCTAGGCCTTTGTCGTTCTTCCTGGCCTGCCTAGGACGCGCCCTCAACCCGGGCGAACTCACCAAACACACGAGCACCCCAGCGGGGTTCGGGGGTATCGGGGGCCGAGCCACTGACCGGGGTTCAGGGCGAAGCCCTGAAGGAAAGGATGAGCCCGAGCGGAGCGAGGCCCAAGCAACTAATGGCTTGGAGCTCCGGGGTCACGTCTGGTTTCACCCTCATTACGGCCGTGACCTCGGCATTAGGTTTCCCGTGAGTGACTCCTAATACCCTGTGATCGCTCGGGCTAATTGCCCGTTGATAATCCGCCGACAGCACCCCTGGCCTGGGCTACCGGTTCCTGACGCCCAACGTTCCGCCAACGAGGTATGGATTCCGTCGCTGGTAACACCGTCCTCGGCCCAGTTGATGAGATCACAGGCCTGAGTAAGGGAGAAGCCGTACTCCTTTCGGAACGCGTTGGCCAGACCGATCCGGCTGCCGTCGCCCCTCCTCGCGTGCTCGTCGAGGGCTTGAGCAACTTCTGAGATCGACCCGCCGCGTAGCCGAAGCTCCCGAACCTGAGCCATCCACTCTTCGTACATCGAAAGCCGCTCCATTCCGGCGCAATGACACCAGCCGCCTGCCTGGCCTTCCCGTCACCGTCGTCCCCGCCCGTGAGGTAGCGGGCCAGATCTCGGGGCCGCCGCTCCGACGCTACCTCAGCCAGCTCCGCCGCCTTCGCCTCGTTGCGCTGGGGAGAAGTCACCGCCCTCCACCGGCAAAAACCTCGACCTTGCCAACCGCGTCGTCCGGGTCCGGGTCTCCTGCACCGAGTCGGCCAACGGAACCATGAACCTTGGCCGTCCAAAGTCCCGAGCTGGCGTCCGTACCGTCGCCATCCCGGCCGCGATTGTCCCCGATCTCGAAACCCACCTGGCCAAGTACACCAAGCCCAGCCCGAGCGCCCTCGTCTTCACCGGCATCAAGGGCAGCCCCTGCGACGGAGCGGCTTCAACAAGGCCACTCGATGGACGCACGTCGCGACCGTTCTCGGCCTGCCCGGCGCGCACTCCCACGATCTCCGGCATACCGGCAACATGCTTGCCGCCGCGACCGGTGAGGCCACCACCAAGGACCTCATGCACCGCATGGGCCACGACAACGAGCGGGCCGCCCTGCGACCCGGCGGGCTGACCAGGACGACGATGACGGCTCGGCCGGAGCCCTGGCCCCGGTCGGCTAATCGCCCGTTAATAGCCCATCGGGCTTGGACAAGGCCCAGAAAAGATCAAGGCCCTGGTCAGGATTCGCCATCCTGACCAGGGCCTTAGTCGTTGGAGCGGATGACGGGAATCGAACCCGCGTGGTCAGCTTGGGAATCGCCTGGATCCACCCCACCAGCACCCTGACCAGCGGCCGAACCTATCCCCGAGTGACCCCCATTGACCTCTGTTCACCCTGCCTAATAGCACGCTAATGGCACGCCGCCAAGCTTCCTACCTGCATCATCTCGATAAGCACCGCTCCCGCCCTACGAGGGCAAACCGGCCCGGCGAACCGACCTCAAGGCGTTGGGGTGGGATCTCAGACCAGAGGTGGCACGGTGGTCGCCCGTGCAACTATGTAGTAGAGACGACTCGAAAGGACTTACCTTCCGGGAGCGATATGGACGACGCACAGATTCGCGAGGCCGTACGCGCGGCCCTTCAGTCCGCATGGGGGCCAGCGGGCAGGCCTGAAGTTCTTGATCGTGCCACGGACATCAGCCTCCGACGCTGGCGCAGCTTCGACCGCCGCAACGGCAGACGCCGCCCGACGACCTCTGACCGGATCGAAGACCTGGCCAAGGGGATTCGGGACGCTTTCGAGGCGGACAGGCGGCTCGTAGGACCGATGATGACGGAATACCGAGCGTCGGCCGAGGCCGCCGCCGCAGTTTTGCTACAAGCTCCTGGACATCCCTGACCATTGGTCATCGCCTGAGCTTCAGGTGGAGCGGATGACGGGAATCGAACCCGCGTGGTCAGCCTGGGAACCGCCTGGATCTACCCCGGTGGGGCCCCTGACCTGCGGTCGCCGGTATCCGCGAGTGACCCCTGTTGACCCTTGATCACCCTGGTTAATCGCCCGCTAATTGCCCGCCTTCGAGCCTCGCGACCTGGGATTTCACGCTGCCCGGCGTACCCCCATTGCCCAGTGGCAAGCCGACCCGGACCGCAGGGACCGCCAGGCCCCGAGAACCGGAAGCGGTGCGGCTACGATCGCCCCCAGCCACGTGCTGACCTCAGCCCTGGCGTGGCGATCGTAGGCCAGCACCAAGCGGGCCCTAGGCCAGAACTGCCGAGGGTGCCGAACGATGAAGCCGACTAGGGGTACTGGTCCGGAAGAGCACTCTCAACTGCTCCACTTCGCCACTTCCGAGTTCGTATTGAGCGAGGATCTTGGCGAGAGGCCATGGGCGACCGTAGTCGATCACTTCAATACCCACAGGCCGACCAGCCTCGTCCAGATCCACGAAGGTCTCCTCGTCGATCTCTACAGTCCGCGCTACTACCGCATCGCTCAGTGCGACGTACAGCGCGTTCGCATCGAAATCGAAGTCAAGGCGCATCCTTCTCCCCTTCCGTGTCTAGTCAGGCCAGACGGCGGTCACGACCGTCTGCTCATCTGGGGTGAGACACACCTTCAGTATGCGGCCTCCTGGCGCGTGCCCATAGACCCAGATGTTCCCCGAGTTTCCAGGATGAGTCCTTGTCCTGCGTCCAAGGGCCGCCCAAAGATCATCCTCCGTGATGCCCCGCTGCGCCATCCGCTGCTTGACGTGCAGCGTAAGCCTAGGCTTCGGCATTCCCTGGCCCTCCCCCGGCAGGGACCACTCGAAGATCAACTTCCTTGAGAGATCTCTCATCAAGCACGAGCGCCAACGCATAGTCGCCCAGCTCAGGCAAAGGAAGCGTCATGACGAAGTTGAGCAGCATGCCAGTGCGCCAATGCACAGGAACGCCCGGCGGTCGATCAGGAACTTGCAAGGTGCCGCTGACCGAACTCAGAACCTTGTCGTTGCTACTGAAGATCAGCCTGAGGAGATGGTCCGCGCCAGGAACCTCGTCGCCACCAAACGTCAACCGGACGGCAAGGTGGGCATTATGAGCTGCTGGAAGCCTATCCGCACGGATTGTGTCGATTCCAGCCGCCATAATGTGAGCGACCCCCGCATCCATCCGGACATAGTCGGCGAGCACCATGTAGTCAAGTTCGGGCACAGTAACCCTTCCTTCGCGCCGTGTAGCGGTCAGAAGACTAATCCCATGCGGCGCATGCCAGCCGTAGATCGCCAAGTTTGGTCGGCGATGACTGGGACCAAACGAGCAAAGGGCCGGTCGTTCGGGACGGGTCGGCCCGGAGAGGCCGCATGCCCGGCCCGAGCGAACCGGCCGGGCGGACCGCTTGCGGGCCGCCCTTGAAAACGTAGAGAAAGTTCTCATCCGGCACGGTCGTCATGGGCTTCGCCGCTCTTACGGGCAGATGGCGCCGCCGGTCTTGGTGTCGAACCATGCACGGTCGACGTGTCCGGGTGCTGGGTCTACGGACCAGCTCTGATACCGAAGGTCTGGATCGACGTCAGTGTCCTCCAGGTGCTTCACTCGGATGACGGTGAGTGGGCAGGCCTTGAGGATGGCGGCCCTGGGGTCGACGTCGCGGTCTAGATCCTCGACGTACACCGCGTTCGGATCACCGGCGAGGTGATCGAAGGCAACCTTCTGAACCGTATGAAGGGCCAACGGGAACAGGATGACGATCAGTACTTTGAGCCATACCGCGCTCCGCTTGAACCAGGGCCTACGCTCCGGCTGCGACGGTGTTGCCATGGGTGGTATTTGCTGATTCATCGCCCTCACTCCTCGGTCGCACGAGTGTAGGGGCACGGCGCTCCGTGTCGTCGTTCCGATCGTGGCCCAGGCCATTGAGCGACCCCGGACTCTGAGAGTTCCGATCGTTATTTCTGCTGGTCGGGACACGTGTGCTGGCAGTTTTTCTGCCAGTTTCGCGATGCGGCCGTCGTATCTTCCGCGTGACCTGTCAACTGCGGAGGGCTATATGGCCGGACCCAAGGAGTATCTGGAAGAACTCGGCAACTCGCTCACATCACAGGGGCTGCGCGTGCGGCTGGTCGAGGGCGAACCGCCGCTGCTGCACGTGGAAAACCCCAAACCGCCGGCGCTTAAGGAGGTGATCGGCTGTCGTGTCGGGCCGGACCGGGCGGAGTGGTTCCACTGGGCCGCACTGGATGTGCTGCTCGCACCCGTCAACGATGTCCCGGTAGCTGCGGAGCGGGTGGCGCTCGTCCTGGACGTCCAGGGCGGTGCTGCCGATGGTTAGCGCGCGACTCATCGCCACAGTCAGGGCGGTGATCCGCGACCGGGAAGGGCCGTGGATGGCCGAACTGGATTTCACGGCGGCCCCGGAGACCGTCGCTGACATCCTGCTCTGGGCCTCGACCCTGATCGCTGAGGGCTGCGTCCCGCGTGACGATCTGCTGATCGTGGTCAGTGAGCTGGTCGGGAACATCGTCGAGCATGGGAGCAATGGCGGCGTGACCGTCACCTTGAGCCACTCTCCGGAAGGGCTCGTAGCCTCGATCGTGCACCACGCTCCCCCGCCTGATGATCTCCCGGACATCCCGCGCGGGATCGCCGCCGAGATCAACAACCTCTTCGCCCTGGACGACGGGGAACCACCCGACGATGAACTGATCGCGGGTCTTTCCGAGAACGGGCGTGGCCTCTTCACTGTCGCGGTGCTCACCGGGGGATCAATGAAGATCGCCCACGACCATGACCAGACGGTGCTGAGGTGGGTTCACGGAGACTGCCGATGCAAAGTGCGGACGCCATGAGCGGGGCGGCCCGTTCGTGGCACCCGGATGACAGCCATGTCTTGCACGCGTGGCTGTCGGGCATCGTCAACGTGTACGAGCCTTGGACGCGTTCAGAGATCGTCCCGGCGAAGGAACGGGCTCTCGCCCTGCGCCGGATCAAGCGGTCTCGTGTCCAGATGGCCGAGATCGACACCCTACGCGCTGACGGGAGCCGGTGAGGTGCCCAAGCGCGGAAAGATCAAGCTCGACGTCTACGCAACGGCGTGGATCAAGCAGCGTCCCAAGCTGCGGCCCCGGACGCGTGAGCTCTACGCCTGGCTGTTCCGCAAGCACATCGAACCGCACCTGGGCAAGGTCGAACTCGGCAAGCTCTCCACTCCGATGATCCGCGACTGGCGCTCACGGCTCATCCAGAACGGCGTCTCCGAGACCGTGGCGGCCAAGGCCTACCGGCTGCTACGCGCCATCCTGATGACGGCCGTCGACAAGGACGGCATCCTCACCCGCAACCCGTGCAAGATCAAGGGCGCGGGCAACGAAGACGCCCCCGAGCGGCCCATCTTCGCCATCGCCCAAGTCTTCGAGATCGCCGAACTCGTCGGCCGCCGTCCGGTCGGCAACATCCGCAAGACCGACGACGGCTTCCGGCTCCGGTACCGAATCGCGGGCAAGGGGATGCGCTCCTTCCCCGAACCGTTCACCACCCGAGCCCAGGCCGAGCACTTCCTGTTCCTGCTCATGCACCAGGGGCGGGCCGACCACGTCCAGGACGACCGGCTCCGCGCCCTGGTCCTGCTCGCCGCGTTCGCCTCCCTGCGGTGGGGCGAGGTCACCGCGCTACACCGCCAAGACCTCGACCTCGCGAACGGACGCGTCCGTATCCGGGTCGCCTTCGCCGAGCAGGACAACGGGACCATGCTCCTCGGCCGCCCCAAGTCCCGCGCCGGCGTGCGGACCATCGCCCTGCCGGACGCCCTGATCCCCGAGCTTGAGTCCCACCTGGCCAAGTACACCAAGCCCGGCGCGAATGCTCTCGTCTTCACCGGCATCCAGGGCGGCCCCCTGCGGCGGAGCGGCTTCAACAAGGCCACCCGCGTCATCTGGACCCACATCGTGACCGTCCTGGGCCTGCCCGGCGCTCACTTCCACGACCTCCGCCACACCGGGAACATGCTCGCCGCCGAGACCGGCGAGGCCACCACCAAGGACCTGATGCACCGCATGGGCCACGACAACGAACGGGCCGCCATCCGCTCCCAGCACGCAAGCCGCCGCGCGGACAAGGCCATTGCGAGCGGTCTCAACCTGCACATGAAGTCAGCCGCGAACGGTGACGCAGAAGAGGGCGACGACGGCGCGGCGGGCGCGCTGGTCCCTGCCGGGTAATTGCACGCTAATTGCACGGACACCGCGTACACGGGCGACAAAAGATCAAGGCCCTGGCAGGATTCGCATCCTGACCAGGGCCTTAGTCGTTGGAGCGGATGACGGGAATCGAACCCGCGTGGTCAGCTTGGGAAGCTGGAGTTCTGCCATTGAACTACATCCGCGTGCGGCCCAGGTTGGCGGGCTGCGTCGGTCAGTCTAGCGGAGTTGCGGGGGGATCGCGACGGGGCCGGGGTGCCGGTGGCTCAGTGCGAGCCGATCACTGTGAGCCGATAACGTTGGGGGGTGTTGCTCTCTGATCGTGACATCAAAGCCGAGATCGAGTCGGGCAGGGTCAAGATCGACCCCTTTGATCCCGCCATGGTCCAGCCATGCAGCGTCGATGTGCGCCTCGACAGGTTCTTTCGGGTGTTCGAGAACCATCGGTACCCGCACATCGATCCGGCGGAGGAGCAGGTTGACCTGACGCGGGAGGTCGCGTCGGCTCCCGGCGAGGCGTTCATCCTCCATCCCGGTGAGTTCGTCCTGGCCTCCACCTATGAGGTGTTCGTGCTGCCGGACGATGTCGCCGGCCGCCTCGAAGGCAAGAGCAGTCTTGGGCGGTTGGGGTTGTTGACTCATGCGACGGCCGGGTGGATCGATCCGGGGTTCAGTGGGCATGTGACGCTGGAGCTGTCGAACGTGGCGACGTTGCCGATCAAGTTGTGGCCCGGGATGAAGATCGGGCAGATGTGTCTGTTCCGGACGTCGTCGCCGGTGGAGCATCCGTACGGGTCGAGTGAGTACGGGTCGCGGTATCAGGGGCAGCGGGGGCCGACGCCGTCGCGGTCCTATCTGAACTTCCACCAGACCAAGCTGCACGACTGACGAGCTCAGGCGAGAACGCCCGAAGAAAGTTGCCGTCGGGGGTCGTCGCGGGGCGGGGTTCGCGCGTCACAGGCAGTGTGAGGGCGTGGAACGGGGCGGCTCGGCGGGTGCGGCGCGGGCCGGTGCTGCTGCTGGGCGGGATGCCCGCGCGAGGGCTGCTGCTGGAGACGGTGCGGCTGTTCGCGCCGGGCGCGGAGAACGACGGCGACGACAGGATCGTGGCCGGCGGGACGGTGCTGCACGGGCCGATCGAGGTGACCGAGGCGCTCGCCCGCCGTGCCCGGCTGCCCGAGGGGTGGCCGGTCGCCTACCGGGCCGACGGCGACGGTGAGGACGGCCTGGTCGCGGGTCTCGCGCACCGGCTGGGTGGTCTGGTGTTCGCCGAAGGCCGCACCCTGCCCGGACGGGATCCCGGCTACCATCTCGTCACCGTCTACCTGGCGGAACGTCCCGAACCCGAGCGTTTCGCCCGGATCGTCAGCCCGTACACGGGTTCCGTCACCCACACGGGCGTGCCCGGCATGGATCTGTACAGCGGCGGCCGTGTCTCCGCCCTGGTGCGGGCGGTGGACGGTCCCGTCCCGCCGGCCGCGGCGGCGGGACGCTGGGAGCTGACCTGCGATCTCAGCGAGACGTCCGCGGAGCTCAACGACCAGCTCGCCCTGGAGGTCGGCCGGACGGCCCTGGTGATCGCCCGCGAGTTCCGCGGCGTCCCCCTCGACTGCGACGGCTACCGCATCACCGAACCCCGCGACCTGCTCCCCACCTGAACGGGAAAGGCCCGCCCCACCAGGGGACGGGCCAGAACCGAAGGGGGGGAGTTACTCCGCGGCGGCGACCGCGGGCTCGCCCTTGATGGACTTGATCAGAAGCTGTGCGACGTCGACGACTTCCAGGGATTCCTTGGCTTCGCCGGCCGACTTCTTCTCGTTGATCGCGTCACCGAGCATGACCAGGCAGAACGGGCAGGCCGTCGACACGGTGTCCGGGTTGGTCTCCAGCGCCTCGTCCACGCGCTCGGTGTTGATGCGCTTGCCGATGCGCTCTTCCATCCACATCCGCGCGCCGCCCGCGCCGCAGCAGAAGCCCTTGTCCTTGCAGCGGTGCATTTCCTGCGTCTTGACGCCGGGGACCTTCGCCATGATGTCGCGGGGCTGCTTGTAGACCTTGTTGTGACGGCCCAGGAAGCACGGGTCGTGGTAGGTGATGTTCTCCTCGATCGGCGTGACCGGCACGAGCTTGCCGTTGTCGACGAGGTCGGCGAGGAGCTGGGTGTGGTGGACGACCTCGTAGTGGCCGCCGACCTGCGGGTACTCGTTGGCGAGGGTGTTGAAGCAGTGCGGGCAGGTCGCCACGATCTTCTTCACACCGGCGTCGTTGAGGGTCTCGACGTTCTGCTGCGCCATCCCCTGGAACAGGTACTCCATGCCCAGACGGCGGGCGGGGTCACCGGTGCAGGCTTCCATCGGGCCGAGGATCGCGAACTTGACGCCCGCGATGTGCAGGAGTTCCGCGACGGCCTTGGTGGTCTTCTTGGCCCGGTCCTCCAGGGCGCCGGCGCAGCCGACCCAGAACAGGTACTCGGCGTCCTCGGGGATCTTCTCGTCGATGACCTCGACCTCGAAGTCGAGTTCCTCGACCCATTCGAGGCGCTTCATCTCCGACATGCCCCACGGGTTGCCCTTGTTCTCGAGGTTCTTCAGCATGACGCCGGCCTCGGAGGGGAACGAAGATTCGATCATGGCCTGGTAGCGGCGCATGTCCAGGATGTGGTCGATGTGCTCGATGTCGACCGGGCACTGCTCGACGCAGGCGCCGCAGTTGGTGCAGGACCACAGCACGTCGGGGTGGATCACACCGTCTTCGCCGACGAGGGGCTTGTCGACCTGCATGGCGAGCTTCTGCTCGTCGGTGAACGCGGCCTTCTGCTCGTCGGTGGCCATGAAGTACGGCGCCTTGGCGAAGGCATGGTCACGCAGTTCCAGGATCACCATCTTGGGCGACAGCGGCTTCTCGGTGTTCCAGGCGGGGCACTGGGACTGGCAGCGGCCGCACTCGGTGCAGGTCGCGAAGTCCAGGAAACCCTTCCAGGTGAAGTCCTCGATCTTGGACCGGCCGAACAGGTCCTCGTCGGGGTCGGCTTCCTCGAAGTCGAGCTGGGAGCCGTCGGCCTTCAGGACGGGCTGAGCCGCGCCGAGGCCGTTGGGGCGGCGCTTGAACATGACGTTCAGCGGCGCGAGGAAGATGTGGAGGTGCTTGGAGTTCACCACGATCACCAGGAAGGCGAGCGCGATCCCGATGTGCAGGAGCAGGCCGACCGAGGCGATGATCTCCAGGGTGTGCTCGCTGAGGCCGTCGAACAGCTCGCCGACGCCGTAGGAGGCGTAGGCGGCCTTGCCGAAGTGCAGGTGGTGCAGCGCGGCCTGCGCTCCCCGGAAGAAGAACATCGTCCAGATCACGTTGAAGATCATGAACAGGATGACCCAGGCGCCGCCGGTGTGGGAGCCGTCGAACCGGGACTTGCGGCCCAGCTTGGCGGGCGCGTTCTTGATGCGGATGAGCGCGAAGGTGAGCAGGCCGCCCGCGCACAGCAGCGCGATGGTGTCCTGGACGAACCCGATCGGACCCCACGTCATCAGGAAGGGGATCGAGGCGTCCAGCCCGAACAGCAGCGCGACGGCTGCTTCCAGGTACACCGTGACCAGCAGGAAGAACGCCCACATCACGAAGAAGTGCGCCAGTCCGGCCACGGTCCACTTGAGCAGTTTCTTCTGCCCCAGGACCTCGGTGACCTGGCCTTCGACGTCGCCCTTGGGGTCGCGTTTGACCGAAGCGACCCGGTCCGGAGCGGGCTGGCCGCTCTGGAACAGCTTGACGAGGAACAGCACGCGCTTGCCCGCGAGCGCCAAGGCCACCAGCGTGCCGGCTATGCCGACGAGCAACGTAGCGAGATACAAGGTTCCGTCCTCCTGGGTACGGCCGTTGGCGCGTAGCTTAGGCCCCCGCCTAGAACGCCGTTCGAGTCGGGTCGGCCCACATCATACTGACGAGTAACTTACCGCACCATCCCCGATGCGCCCGCACGTTAGTCGCGAGATCACCCTGTGAGGTACCCCGCGTTTCCGGTTCGTGACACAACAGATCTTTGTTCGTCCCATTTGTGAGGTTACTCTCACGTACACCACGAGGCAGGCGCGGCCTCTCCCACCCCTCCCGAGGAGCACGCACCATGCGGCGTCTCGCCACTGTCCTCGCCTCCACGGCGCTGGCACTCGGCCTTTCCGCGGCCCCGGCCCACGCGGCCAACACCTACCACCCGTCCGAGGCCGACTTCGCGGACTGCCCGGCGGCCCCCGCCGGAGCCACCGGCTGGACCTGCTACGTCTTCACCGCACTCGACGGCCAGCTCCGCCTCAACGAGAAGAAGGCCAGGATCAACAACCCGATCCGGCTGACCGTCGGGCAGGGGAACGTCGCGGGCACCGCCAAGGCCGTCGTCGGCTCCCTCAAGGGCGACCCGATGCCGTTCGTGACCGGAGTCCTCGGCACCGCACTCGAATTCCCCGACCCCACCGGCTGGAAGGTCAAGATCGAGGCCACCGGGACGATCACCCCGGGCTTCCTCTACCCGTCCGAGATCGGCGTCAAGGCGAAGATCATCGGTTCGGGGCTCGGCGACAACTGCTACATCGGCGCGACGAACGCACCGACCGTGCTCAAGCCGCGCACCCAGTGGATGCTCCCGTGGATCTTCGACGGGGTGCCGATGCTGCAGACCAAGGTCTACGACGACGTCTTCAGCATCGACTGGGCCACCGGCTGCGACAGCGATCTCGTCAACGTGCTCATCGGCAAGGCCAACGCGACGAGCAACCACATGGACGTCACCTGGGCCGTCCGCCACAAGACGATGCAGTAGGGGGGCACCGAATGCGCTTCCGTAAGACCGCCGCCGTCCTGGCGGCCGCACTGGGCGGGGCCCTGTTCGCCTCGCCCGCGCACGCGGAGTTCTCCGCCTACCAGCCGTCCGAAGCGGACTTCGCGACGTGCCCCGCCAAACCGGCCGGCGCCAAGGACTGGACGTGCTACGTCAGCACGGCCATCTCCGGTGGCTTCACCATCGGGTCCAACCGGGGCGTCCGCATCATCATGGACAAACCCCTCCAGTTCACCGCCGCGTCCGGCACCCTGAACGACGGCACGGCCGTGGCGGCGTGGGGCGCGCTCAAGCAGCCGCAGAACTTCAAGGTCGTGACCGTGGTCCCCGGCACCACGATCATCCTTTCGGTGCTGCCGGAGATCGAGGCGAAGGTGATCGGTCTCGGGCTGACCGATCCCGGCTCCATCGACGGCTTCAAGGTCAAACTGCAGCTCTGGAACTCGGGCGGGCTCCTCGGCCAGAACTGCACGATCGGCACCGACGCCGACCCCGTCCAGCTCCGCCCGCAGGAGACCCTGACCCTGCCGTGGCTGTTCTGGTTCACGCCGATGGCCAAGCGCTGGTCGTCGGAGAACACCTACGCGCTGCCGAAGTCGACGAACTGCGGCCGCATCCCCCTGTACATGCCGAACGGCCTGGACTCCTTCATCGGGCTACCGGCCGCCTCCGGCACCAACACGGCGGACTTCACCTGGGCCATCCGCCACAAGACCTACTGAACATCCCCTCAGGAGCACCCCTTGAAGCACTTCCTGCGCAGAGCCGCGGTCGGAGCCGCTGCCGCTGCCGCCGTCCTCGGATTCGCGTCACCGGCCTCCGCCGAGAACGCCTACACCCCCACCGAGGCCGACTTCGACACCTGCCCCGCCAAGCCGGCGGGCGCCCAGTCGTGGACCTGCTACGTCTCGACCGTCGTCGACGGGACGATCGACATCAAGAGCGTCCGGGTCAAGGTCGACTCCCCGCTCAAGCTCGTCAGCGCGCAGGGCAAGCTCGCCGACGGCACGACCGTCGCCAAGCTCGGCTCGCTGACCGGCGGCAACCTCACCATCCTGACCCCGCTGCCCGGCACGCCCCTTTACTTCCAGGACCTGACCGGCACCAAGGTCCAGATCGCCGCGACCGGGCAGGTCTCCCCCGGCACCACCATGCCGAACTCGTTCGGCGTGAAGTTCCGGTTCGTGCATCCGCTCCTGTCGTCCAAGTGCTGGGTCGGCAGCGACGAGCACCCCATCACGATCAAGCCGCAGATCGCGTTCGCGCTGCCGTGGATCCAGGGCACCGTCCCCACCCTCAAGGTGTGGACGAACGACAACGCCTTCGCACTCCCCAAGGCCGTCGGCTGCGGCCTCATCGACGGCGGTCTCATCGACCTGATCGTCAACGACCGCTTCAAGCTCCCCAACAACGCCGGCGACAACAAGGCCGGCTGGACCTGGGTGGTCCGGCACAAGACCCTCTGACCACCCCAGAGACGAACGGGCCCCGCTGCGCCCACCCCCCGATGGGTGCGCGGGGCCCGTTCCCCTTTTCAGCCGCCGTCCAGACGGTGCCCGCTGGGAGGCCCCGCTGGTGTCCGGGGCTACGGGATCCGCGGCTTGTCGTCGGTCCAGCCCGAGGCGAGGACGGTGAACGACTGCCAGAGGGTTCCCGGGGCGGCGTCGGCGAAGTTCGCGGTCGGGCGCAGGTAGCGGGTCTCGGCGGCGAGCGGGCGGAGCGTGCCCCGTTCGTAGATCACGCGGTACTCGCGGTCGCCTTCGAGGCCGAACGCGTCGGGGATCGCGGTCGTCCAGGAGACCGCGTCGCCCTTGCGGCCCTCCGCATCGGTGACGTTCTTGAGGTTCCTGGCGCCCGGCATCCTCCGCAACATCTCCAGAGCCGCCCCGCGGACCCTCCCCTCCACCGGGGTCTCCAGCAGCAGGTACATGCCCTTGAGCCAGATCGACATCGGTTCGTCCTCGGGCAGATCGTGCGCCTGGGCGAGCAGATGGGAGCGGAGCTCGCCGGGATCGACCGGGAGGGCGCGGAGGTCGGCGAGTGACATCGGCTCGAGTGAGAACGGCCCGTCGAGGAAGGCCCGGTCGTCCTTCGCGGGGTCCACGTCGTCGCGCGAGCCCATGCCCAGGGTCGGCTTCTCTGCGTCGACCGCGACGCGCGGGGACTCCGCCAGCTCCTGGCAGACGATCCTGCCCGGGATCGGTTTGCAGTTGACGGACGGGATCGAGCGCGGCGATCCGGCCGCACGCCACGCGGCCGCGTCCTTCTCCGACACGGGCTTCGCCCCCAGATACTGCGCCCGCACATACGAACCGGGTGTGCGATAGCCGTACCAGTTCTCCTCGTTCCTGCGGGTCTCCAGGTAGTAGCGGCGCTTGCCCTGGCCGACCTTCTTGACCTGGGTCTCTGTCGCCTGCACATACCAGCGGCGCCCCTGATCCGACAGTTTCGGCGTCGGGACGTTCGCGGTCGGCACGGCCAGAGTCTCCTCACCTTCCGGTGCGGGCCCGGACAGCAGAGCCATCCCCACCGCGACGGCCGCGACCCCCGCGACGGGCGCCAGCAGCAGCCACCGCCGCCGTGACGTCCGCCGGGGCAGCGCCCGCGCCCTGGCCGCCACCACGACGTGCGGCGCGGGCGGCGCCGGGGTTCCGTACAGCGTGCGGATCTCCTCGAGATCGGACATGTCAGGTCTCCTTCGCGAGGGCGCCGAGGGACGAGCGGAGCGCGGTCCGTGCCCGGTTGAACCGGGACGCGACCGTCCCGGGGCGGATCTTCAGAGCGGTGGCGACCTCGTCGTAGCTGAGGTCGGCGAGGGCGATCAGCAGCAGGACGTCGCGCTGGCCCTGCGGGAGGGCGGCGATCGCGGCGGCCAGGGGGCCGCGCAGCGACCCGGCCGAGACCTGGTCGGCGACGCGGTCGGCGTGACCGGGGTCCTCGGCGAACGGGAGGCGTTGGAGGGCGGCGAGTTTACGGGCCTCGTCGCGGCGGTGGCGGCCGATGAGTTTCGTGGCGATCCCGTACAGCCAGGGCCGCCACGGTCCCAGGTCGGGGTCGAAGGCGTGGCGTTTGCGGAAGGCGATCGTGAAGGTCTCGGCGGCGACGTCGTCGGCCGTCGCGGCGTCCAGGCGTTGGGCCGCGTAGCGGTGGATCTCGGGGAAATGGCGGTCGAAGATCGCGCCGAAGTCCGTGTCGGGTGGCGCTTCCAGCACTGTTCCCTTCACCGGGGGTCCTTGTCCTCGCAGGGATGGTTTCACCCCTGTTCGTCCGGACCTCTGGTGTTTCTTCCGTTCGGCGCTTCCGGCTAGCGGAAATGGACCGTGAAGACGCTGCCCTCGCCCAGGACGCTGGAGGCGGTGATCGTGTAGCCGTGGATCTCGACGAGCTGTTTGGTGATGGCCAGGCCGAGGCCGGAGCCGCCGGTGGAGCGGGTGCGGGATCTGTCGGCCCGCCAGAACCGGTCGAAGACGTGCGGGAGATGGTCGGGGGCGATCCCGGTGCCGGTGTCGGCGACCGAGAAGCCGTGCTCGGTCCCCGTCAGCGTCACCCGGCCGCCGGGCGCGGTGTGCCGCAGCGCGTTGCCGACGAGGTTGCCGACGACCTGCCGCAGCCGCACCGGATCGGCGGTGAGGGTGACGGGCGCCGCCTCCACCCTGATCTCGATCTCGGGATTGCGGGAGCGGTGCGCGGTCGCGACCTGGTCCAGCAGCTCCGGCAGGGACAGTTCCTCGGGGTGCAGGAGCAGCCGGCCCGCCTCGGCCAGCGCGAGATCCTGAAGATCGTTGACCAGCCGGTGCAGGGTCTCGGCCTCGCCCTTCAGAAAGCCGACGAGATCCTTGTCGAACTCGGCGACACCGTCCTCCGCCGCCTCCAGCCAGCCGGTGATGTTGGCGAGCGGATTGCGCAGCTCGTGCGCCACGTCGCTCATCATGGTCTGGCGGTTGCGCTCGTTGCGCTCCAGCTCGCCCGCCATCGTGTTGAACGCCTCGCCGAGCCGGCCCAGCTCGTCACGGGAGCGGACCTCGACGCGCACCGACGGGTCGCCGCCGCCCATCTGCGCGGTCGCTGCGGTGAGGACCCCGATCGGCCGGGTCAGCCGGCGCGACGCCAGCCACGCCGCGGCCACCGCCACCAGCAGGACCAGACCCGCGACCATGACCGTCTTACGGCGGCCGACGTCGGCGAAGCTCGGCGGCTCCGCGCCCAGATAGAGCAGGGCGGGCTCGGTGGCGTAGGGGGCGAGCATCTCCCGCCGGGCGCTGATCACGCACTGGCGGGCGGCGACCGGATCGGAGTTGCCCCGGACGTCCAGGTCCCGGCTCAACCCGGGAAAGATCTCCGACGAGCCGGGGATGCGGTACTTGTCGTCGACGTGCGGGGCGTCGAGGCCCTTCTCCCGCATACAGCGCAGGGTCAGGGCGCCCCACCGCTCGAAGGCCGCGTTCTGGGTCTTGGTCCGGCTGGTGAGGCTCAGCGGGTAGCAGGACTGGGAGTGCAGCAGGTCCAGGCTCTCCTGATCGCCGGTGATCATGGGACGGCCGTCGAACGGATCGCTGACGATCTTGAAGGCGGAGCCGTCGGCCCGGGCGGCGGAGACACCGTCAGGGCTGGACCTGGTGCACTCCGTGGCCAGATAAGCGTTACGGAGCAGGTCCTTGTATTCGGCGTCGCTGACCCGGAACGGGCCCATGATCCGGTTGTCGATCCCGTCCTTGGACGCGTTGGGCGCCAGCCCGACGTTGACGTTCAGCGGGTCGATCTCGGCGGCGGGGGCCGCGGACCGGCCGCCGGAGCCGGTGTCGCCGACCGGCAGCCCGTTCTTGGTGGTCAGCGTGATCCGGCGGCCCGACTCGGCGGCCAGGTCGTCCAGGATCGGGCCGACGTCGTCCCAGTCCCGGTGGGTGGCCGCGTACTCCAGCAGCGCCGCGTAGATCTTGGCGTCGCCCTCCAGGCTCTGGTTCTGCACCCTGCGCAGCGCGTTCTCGGTGGACGCCAGGGCCAGCCAGGCCGTGGCGGCGATCGACGCCGACGCCACGACCACCATCACCACCAGCAGCCGGAGCGCCAGGTTGCCTGGCACGAATCTAGACATCGGCGTCAGACATCGGCGAACTTGTAGCCGACCCCGTAGACGGTCAGCAGCAGGACGGGACGCCGCGGATCGACCTCCACCTTCTTCCGCAGATTCCGCATATGGGCGTCGATCGTGCGTTCGGTGATGTACTTCCCCATCCCGGTGACGTGTTCGAGGAGCTGGGCGCGGGTGAAGACCCGGCCGGGCGCGCCCGCCAGGACCGTCAGCAGCCGGAACTCGGCGGGAGTGACCTCGATCGGGGCGCCCGCCCTGGTGACCTGGTGCCGGTCCAGGTCGAGCTGCAGATCACCGGCCGTCATCCGGCGGGCGGCCTCCTGGCGGGGCCGGGAGCGGCGCAGCACGGTGCGGACCCTGGCGGCCAGCTCGCGCGGGCTGAACGGCTTGACCAGGTAGTCGTCGGCGCCCAGGTCGAGGCCGAGCAGGACGTCGGCCTCCGAGGAGCGGGCGGTCAGCATGATGATCGGGATCTCGGAGGTGCGGCGGACCTCGCGGCAGACGTCCAGGCCGTCGACGCGCGGCATCATCACGTCCAGGACCATCAGATCGGGGACCTGGCGGAAGAACTCCGACAGCGCGTCGGCCCCGTCGTGGACGGTGACCACGTCATGGCCGTCGCGCTCCAGATACCGCCGGACCAGCTCGGCCTGGCCGGGATCGTCCTCGGCCACGACGATGCGAGCGCCCATCCTTCGCCTCCCGCCTTTACCCGTCCCCGACTGACAGTTTGCCCGACTCAGCCGACCACCTGGACGGGAGTGCCCCGCTGGAGGAACTTGAAGAACGCGTGGGCGTCGGCGCGGGACAGATGGATGCAGCCGTGCGACGCCTGGCTGAGGCTGCCTTCGTGGAAGGCGATCCCGCCCGGGGCGAAGTAGGAGGCCCAGGGCATCGGCGCGTCGCCGTAGGTGCGGCTGTAGTCCATCTCGTCCTGCCACTCGACCTTGAAGCGCCCGGTCGGGGTGGGGTAGCCGGGACGGCCGTGGGTCGTCGGCACGGGCCCTCTCACGATCTTTCCGTCTCTGAGCAGCCAGGCCTGCTCGCTGCTCAGCTTCACACAGGCGCCGGTGATCTCCCAGCAGCTCTTCGGGACGGTCTTCCTGACCCGTGCCGAGACCGTGATCGTCGGGATGGGCGCGGGGATCGCCCGCAGCTCGGGCGGGGCGACGTCGATCTGCTCGACGGCCACGGGCTGGACCGGGGCGGGCTGCTCCGCGGCGTGTCCCGAGCAGCCGGCCGCCCCCGCGAGCACCAGCAGCCCCAGCAGGACTCTCTTGATCATGATCGGCAGAGTGCCTGTGGATTGTGAAGAACCCAAGGATTTGTCTTCAACATCCCATGCGGTGGCGCTACGTAGCCGATCGACAGGGAAGGGGCATCATGCCGGAGTTCGGGCACCTTGGGCGGCACTCAAGCGTTCTGCCGTATGGGTGGCAATAAAGTTGAGTCGTCCAGACTCAACTCACTTGACAAGCGAGCGCCCAGATCGCATAGTAGAGACAGCAGAGAACCCAGGCACATCAGACGGAGGAAACTGACGATGGCACGTGCGGTCGGAATCGACCTCGGGACGACCAACTCGGTCGTCGCGATTCTGGAGGGCGGCGAGCCCACCGTTATCGCCAACGCGGAGGGGTCGCGGACCACGCCGTCCGTCGTCGCCTTCGCGAAGAACGGCGAAGTCCTCGTGGGCGAAGTGGCCAAGCGCCAGGCCGTCACCAACGTGGACCGCACCATCCGCTCGGTGAAGCGAGAGATCGGCACCGACTGGAAGGTGGAGATCGACGGCAAGGACTTCAACCCGCAGCAGATCTCCGCGTTCATCCTGCAGAAGCTGAAGCGCGACGCCGAGGCCTACCTGGGCGAGCCGGTCACCGACGCGGTGATCACGGTCCCCGCGTACTTCAGCGACCACCAGCGCCAGTCCACCAAGGAAGCCGGCCAGATCGCGGGCCTCAACGTCCTGCGGATCATCAACGAGCCGACCTCGGCGGCGCTCGCTTACCACCTGGAGAAGGAGGGCGAGGCCACCATCCTGGTCTTCGACCTCGGTGGCGGCACCTTCGACGTCTCGCTGCTCGAAGTGGGCGACGGCGTGGTGGAGGTCAAGGCGACCTCGGGCGACAACCACCTCGGTGGCGACGACTGGGACAACAAGGTCGTCGACTGGCTGGTCACCAAGTTCAAGAACGCGCACGGCGTCGACCTGTCCAAGGACAAGATGGCGCTGCAGCGGCTCCGCGAGGCGGCCGAGAAGGCGAAGATCGAGCTGTCCCAGTCCGCTGAGACCACGATCAACCTGCCCTACATCACCGCTTCGGCCGAGGGCCCGCTCCACCTGGACGAGAAGCTCACCCGCGCCGAGTTCCAGCGGCTCACCGCCGACCTGCTCGAGCGCTGCAAGGCCCCGTTCCAGAACGTGATCCGCGACGCGGGCATCACGGTCAAGGACATCGACCACATCGTGCTGGTCGGTGGCTCGACCCGGATGCCGGCCGTCACCGAGCTGGTCAAGGAGCTCGCGGGCAAGGAGCCGAACAAGGGCGTCAACCCGGACGAGGTCGTGGCCGTCGGCGCCGCGCTCCAGGCCGGCGTGCTCAAGGGCGAGGTCAAGGACGTCCTGCTGCTCGACGTGACCCCGCTGTCGCTGGGCATCGAGACCAAGGGCGGGATCTTCACCAAGATCATCGAGCGGAACACCACGATCCCGACGAAGCGCTCCGAGACCTTCACCACGGCCGACGACAACCAGCCGTCCGTGGAGATCCAGGTCTACCAGGGCGAGCGCGAGATCGCGGCGTACAACAAGAAGCTGGGCACCTTCCAGCTCACCGGTCTGCCCCCGGCGCCCCGCGGCGTCCCGCAGATCGAGGTCACCTTCGACATCGACGCCAACGGCATCGTGAACGTCAGCGCGAAGGACCTCGGCACCGGCAAGGAGCAGTCGATGGTCATCTCCGGCGGCTCCGCGCTGCCGAAGGACGACATCGAGCGGATGATGCGCGAGGCCGAGCAGTACGCCGAGGAAGACCGCAAGGTCAAGGAGAACGCGGAGATCCGCAACCAGGCGGAGACTCTGACCTACTCCACCGAGAAGTTCGTCAAGGAGAACGACGAGAAGCTGCCGGAGGACCTCAAGAAGGAGGTCAACGACGGCATCGTCGAAGTCCGCAAGAACCTCGAGGGCACCGACGTCGACGCGATCAAGGCGTCGGCCGAGAAGCTCGCGCAGGCCTCGCAGAAGCTCGGCGCCGCGCTCTACGCGCAGCAGCAGGCCGACGGCCAGGCCGCTCCCGGCGACGCCGCGGGCGACCAGTCCGCGCCGAAGCAGGACGACGACGAGGTCGTCGACGCCGAGATCATCGACGAGGACGGCAAGTGACGAACTCGTCTGAAGAGCCGGTGATCCGCGACTCGCGGCGCATCGATCCTGAGACGGGCGAGGTTCGGGTTCCGGCGGCCGACGAGGCCGCCGAGCCCGGCGTCCCGGAGCAGGGCGAGGCTTCCAGCGAGGAATCCGCCGCCCTCCAGGCGGCGCTCGACGAACGCACCGCTGACCTGCAGCGGCTGCAGGCCGAGTACCAGAACTACCGCAAGCGGGCCCTGCGCGAGCAAGGCGCCGCCAAGGACTACGCGGTCGGTTCCGTGGTCGGCGATCTGCTGCCGGTGCTCGACAGCATCGACAAGGCACGCGAGCACGACGAGCTGGTCGGGCCGTTCAAGTCGGTCGGCGAAGGGCTGGAATCGGCCCTCGGCAAGCTCGGACTGGAGAAGTTCGGGACGGTCGGCGAGCCGTTCGACCCGAACGTCCACGAGGCGCTCACGCACGTGCCGTCCCCGGACGTCGCCGAGGAGACCGTCCTGGAGATCTACCAGGCGGGCTACCGGATCGGCGAACGGGTGCTCCGCCCGGCCCGCGTCGTGGTCGCGGGGCCCGCGCAGTAGCAGGCGCGCTAGCCAAGTCTGGCCCGGCAGAGTAAAGATCAATAGTTGTACCGCCCCCGGGCTCTGCCCGGGGGCTCACCCGAAGCTTTGAAGGGGAGCCAGCCGGTGAGCACCAAGGACTACCTTGAGAAGGACTATTACAAGTCCCTCGGTGTCGCCAAGACCGCCACCCAGGACGAGATCAAGAAGTCCTACCGGAAGCTCGCTCGCAAGTACCACCCCGACACCAACAAGGGTGACACCGAAGCCGAGGAGAAGTTCAAAGAGATCTCCGAGGCGTACGACGTCCTCTCCGACGAGAAGCGGCGCAAGGAGTACGACGAGGTCCGCTCCTACGGCGGCTCGTACGGCGCCGGCGGCGGACCGCAGGGCTTCGACCTCAACGACCTGTTCGGCCAGGCGTCCGGCGGGGGCGCGGGCGCGAGCGAGCGGATCGGCGACCTGTTCGGCGGGCTGTTCGGGCGGGGCAGCGGCAACACGCGCGGCACCACCGGCACCACCCGCCGGCCGCGGCGCGGAGCCGACGTCGAATCCGAGGTCACCCTCTCCTTCTCCGAAGCGCTCGAAGGCATCACGGTGCCGCTGCGGCTGTCGTCGGAGGCGCCCTGCAACACCTGCCGGGGCACCGGCGCGAAAGCCGGAACCCTGCCGCGGGTCTGCCCCTACTGCGAGGGGACCGGCCAGGAGACCAGGAACATGGGCGGGTTCGGGTTCGCCGAGCCCTGCCACCACTGCCACGGGCGCGGCATGGTCGTCGACGACCCGTGCCCCACCTGCCACGGCTCCGGCCGCGCCGTCGGGCACCGCACGATCCAGGCGCGGATCCCCGCCGGGGTGAAGGACGGCCAGACCATCCGCCTCAAGGGCAAGGGCGCGCCCGGCGAGAACGGCGGCCCGTCCGGTGATCTGCTGGTCAAGTTGAAGGTCACCCCGCACAAGGTGTTCTCCCGCGACGGCGACAACCTGACCGTCACCGTCCCGGTGACCTTCCCCGAAGCCGCGCTCGGCGCCGAGATCTTCGTGCCGGTGCACGGCGCGCAGCCGGTGAAGATGCGCATCCCCGAGGGCACCCCCAACGGGCGGGTGCTACGGGTCCGCGGACGCGGCGCGACGCGACGCGACGGCAGCAAGGGCGATCTGCTCGTCACCATCGAGGTGCAGGTGCCGCAGAAGCTGACCGCGGAAGAACGCGAGGCGCTGGAACGTTTCGCCGACGGCAACCGGGGCGATGAGCTCCGGGAGGACTTGGTCAAACAAGCCAAGGAGGGGTGATGGACCTCCCCGACGACACACCTGTCTACGTCATCTCGATCGCGGCGCAGTTGTCGGGCCTTCACCCGCAGACCTTGCGCACCTACGACCGGCTCGGGCTGGTCTCCCCCGGGCGCGCCTCCGGACGCGGCCGCCGCTACTCGATGCGCGACATCGTGCAGCTCCGCGAGATCCAGCGCCTCTCCCAGGAGGAGGGCATCAATCTCGCCGGAATCCAGAAGATCCTGGAGCTGCAGCGCGCCAACAACGATCTCGCCCACGAGCTGCTGGCGTTGCGGCGGCTCGTCGACGATCTGAGCACCGAGCTGGAATCGACCCGGGCGGTGGCGGCCCGGCTGGCGCACCGGCGCGGCGACCAGACCCCCACCGGAGGCGGCGCCGAGCTGGTGCCGATCCGGCAGACGGGCGTCGTCCTGTGGAGACAGCACGACCACTGACCACGCGGGTCGGAGCTGTGCGCGCGGTGATGCGCGGACCGCCGAAAAGTTATGCACAGACTGTGGAAACCCGAGGAGGGTGGAGTGGACTACAAACTGACCAACCGAAGCCAGGACGCGGTGTCGGTCGCGGTTCGGCGGGCGGCCTCCGAAGGATCGCCGCAGGTCGAACCGGTACACCTGCTGGCCGCACTGCTGACCCAGCAGGACGGCACCGCCGTGCCGCTGCTCGAGGCCGTCGGCGCCGACCCCGCGGCACTGCGCCGCCGCACCGAAGAGGCGATCGCCGGCCTGCCGAAGGCGCAGGGCTCGACGGTCGCCGCACCGCAGACGTCACGGCCGCTGCTCGCCGCGCTGAACACCGCGGCGTCCCGCGCCCGGCAGCTCCAGGACGAATATGTGTCGACCGAGCATCTGCTGGTGGGCCTCGCCACCGACGGCGGTGAAGCCGCGACCCTCCTGAAGAACGCGGGCGCCACCGCCGACTCCCTGCTGGAGGCGTTCGAGAAGGTCCGCGGGCACGCCCGGGTGACGTCCGAGAACCCCGAGGACACCTACCAGTCGCTCGAAAAGTACGGCGTCGACCTGACCGAAGCGGCCCGCGAAGGCAAACTCGACCCCGTCATCGGCCGCGACGCCGAGATCCGCCGCACCATCCAGGTGCTGTCACGGCGCACCAAGAACAACCCGGTGCTGATCGGCGAGCCCGGCGTCGGCAAGACGGCCGTCGTCGAGGGGCTGGCACAGCGGATCGTCGCGGGCGACGTGCCCGAGTCGCTCCGCGGCAAGCGGCTGATCTCCCTCGACCTGTCGGCGATGGTCGCGGGCGCGAAGTTCCGCGGCGAGTTCGAGGAGCGGCTCAAGGCCGTCCTCAACGAGATCAAGAAGTCGGACGGCCAGGTCGTCACCTTCATCGACGAGCTGCACACCATGGTCGGCGCGGGCGCCGCCGAAGGCGCGATGGACGCGGGCAACATGCTCAAGCCCATGCTGGCGCGCGGCGAACTCCGCATGATCGGCGCGACCACCCTGGACGAGTACCGCGAACGCATCGAGAAGGACCCGGCCCTGGAACGCCGCTTCCAGCAGGTCCTCGTCGGCGAACCGTCCGTCGAGGACACCGTCGCGATCCTGCGCGGGCTGAAGGGCCGCTACGAAGCCCACCACCAGGTGCAGATCTCCGACTCGGCGCTGGTCGCCGCCGCCACCCTGTCCGACCGGTACATCACCTCCCGGTTCCTCCCCGACAAGGCCATCGACCTGGTCGACGAGGCCGCGTCCCGGCTCCGGATGGAGATCGACTCCCGGCCGGAGGAGATCGACGAACTGCAGCGGGCCGTCGACCGGATGAAGATGGAGGAGCTGGCGCTCGGCAAGGAGTCCGACGACGCGTCACGGCAGCGGCTGGACAAGCTCCGCGCCGACCTCGCCGACAAGCAGGAGCAGCTCGACGGGCTCGTCGCCCGGTGGGAGCGGGAGAAGGCCGGGCTGAACCGGGTCGGCGAGCTGAAGAAGAAGCTCGACGACCTGCGCAGCCTCGCCGAACGCGCCCAGCGCGAAGGCGACTTCGAGACGTCGTCGCGGCTGCTGTACGGGGAGATCCCCCAGCTCGAGAAGGACATCCAGATCGCGTCCGAAGAGGCCGAGACGCGCGGCGCGATGGTCAAGGAGGAGGTCGGGCCCGACGACGTCGCCGACGTGGTGTCGGCGTGGACGGGTGTCCCCGCCGGACGGCTCCTGGAAGGCGAGACCGCGAAACTCCTCCGGATGGAGGACGAACTCGGCAAACGCCTCATCGGGCAGCGAACCGCCGTCGCCGCCGTGTCGGACGCCGTCCGCCGCACCCGCGCCGGCGTCGCCGACCCCGACCGTCCCACCGGATCGTTCCTGTTCCTCGGGCCGACCGGCGTCGGCAAGACCGAACTGGCCAAGGCCCTCGCGGACTTCCTGTTCGACGACGAACGCGCCATGACCAGGATCGACATGTCCGAGTACGCGGAGAAGCACTCCGTCGCCCGGCTCGTCGGAGCTCCTCCCGGTTACGTGGGATACGAGGAGGGCGGGCAGCTCACCGAAGCCGTCCGGCGCCGCCCGTACAGCGTGGTGCTGCTCGACGAGGTCGAGAAGGCGCACCCCGAGGTGTTCGACATCCTGCTCCAGGTCCTCGACGACGGCCGCCTCACCGACGGCCAGGGCCGCACCGTCGACTTCCGGAACACGATCCTCATCCTCACCTCCAACCTGGGCTCACAGTTCCTCGTCGACCCCAACCTGTCCGAATCCGAACGCCGCGACGCCGTCATGCAGACGGTCCGCGCCTCGTTCAAACCCGAGTTCCTGAACCGGCTCGACGACGTCATCCTGTTCGACGCGCTCAGCACCGCCGAACTCACCCAGATCGTCGACCTGCAGGTCGACCGGCTCGCCAAGCGGCTCGCCGAGCGCCAGCTCACCCTGACCGTCAGCCCCGCCGCCCGCGACTGGCTGTCGCTCACCGGTTTCGACCCGGTCTACGGCGCCCGCCCGCTCCGCCGGCTCGTCCAGACGGCCATCGGTGACCAGCTCGCCAAGGCACTGCTGGGCGGCGAGATCCGCGACGGCGCCGAAGTCGTCGTCGACCTCGACCCGGCCGCCGACAAACTCACCGTCCACCAGGGCGTCGCCCTCACCAAGTAGCGTTTTTCGCATGAACGAATGGCTCGCGCTCCGGCGCGAGCCATTTTTCTTTCCTCCACCCGTTGACATCACCCACCATTCCGGTGGTACTGTTCACGGCATGGAGATCTGATCCTTTCCCGGTAGAGCACAGCGGCAGGCCACGCGCTTCGAGCGCCACCCGTCCCGCTCCCGCCCCCAGCCGAGGCTTCGCCCTCGCACGCTGACCCACGTCAAGGCGCTGCCTGAGCGTGGAACCACGGACCGTCCAGGCAGGCCACCCGTCGCGACCAACCTTCCGCGACGACTGGCTCCCTGAGCGTCCCCCACCGCGCAGCCCACCCAAGGGCACCTTTCGCCCTTGACTCCTTCACCCTGCGCGGCCTTCCACCGACCATTCTTCACGGCCTTTTATCGCCGTTTCCCCATAACGCCCGGAGGTGTTTTCCGTATGCGCGAAATCCCCCAGATCACCGTTCCGCCCCTCCCCCTCACCGACCTCTCCCCGAAGGAGCCCACCTTGCAGGTCCCGCCCGCCACCCCCGCCAAGAAGCCCAGCAAGAAGTCCGCCCTCAAGCGCACCAACCAGAACCCCGCGACCTCCACCCGCGCAGCCGCCCACCGCAACGCCCGCCACCTCCCCACCCGCCAAATGAACAACCGCGGCGGCCGCTGACCCCACACCCCACCCCAAGATCGCGTCGAACTGCGGCGTGTCGCCCGTTTCACGGCCGCAAACGGGCGACACGCCGCAGCTCGAGACGATCTTGAGCGCCCGGGGCGTCAGGAGCGGCGGTGAGCGGCGAGAGAGCCCAGGAGGCGGGCAGCGGTAGCCGTCGCGAGGACCGCCAGGACGGTCAGCGCCACAACACCGGTCTTGCCGGGAGTCAGGGATGTGCCGGTCCAGCCGAGCGCGTCACGCAGGTTGTCGCCGTCCGGCGAGGCGAGCGCGGTCCGCCAGGTCGTGGACGACGTCCACTCCGGCCCGGCCCGCCAAGCAGCGGTCGCCGCCCAAGCAGTCCCGAACGCAACCCCCGCCAGCGGCCCGGAAACCGCCCGTGCCCGCACCACCAGACTCCCGACCCCCACCCCGATGACGCCCGCCCCCACGAGATTCCACTGCCAGAACCCCGCGACCGTGACCGGAACCGCCAACCACACGGTCCACCCCGTCGCCGCGACGGCCGCCCCCAACGCGAACAACGCCACCTCACGCCCGAACCGCCGCACCCCGCCCACCCCCGGCATCATCGCCCCATGGTCCTCGTCATCTACACGGCCTCACTCAACGAGTGCCGCTCCTTCTACACATCCCTCGGCCTGACCTTCACCACCGAACAACACGGCACCGGCCCCATCCACTACGCCGCCGAACTCCCCCACCTGCTCCTGGAGCTCTACCCACCCAGAAACGGCCGGACAACCGGCCCCCTCCGCCTGGAGCTCCACCTCCCCACCCCCACCACCACCCCGCCCACCCGCCGAGTCCTCCAGGACCCCGACGGCCGAACCATCGTCCTCACCACCTGACGACCACCCCGCCCGACCGCCGACCCTCAACCCAGGCGCACGGCGAGCGCACCGTCGGCCGACACGACTCGGGCATCCCATGCCACCGGCCAGACTGCCCGAAAGCCAGTTGGTCGCTACCCAGGCCCAGCGGCTACTGCTCCGCGATCCCGCCCCGCCCTCCGAGCCGAGGGCAGCCGGTTCAGTGCAACGGCCCGATCTTCTCGCCCTCACCGGCAAGCCAACAGGGCGAAACTACCCGGTTCCCCGCTAGGTAGCCCGTATGCCACCCCGCCCACCACAACGAAGCACTCAGAGCCAGAACCACCCGCGCCACCGCAGGCCGGCCCACGTTGTCCAACAAGGAAGTGAACGGCATCATCGGCCGGTACATCTCGACGGCGTCGTCGTCGAACTCCTCGAACATCGCGAGCCGCTCCCGCGCGAGGAGAACAGGTCGCGCCGCCGCGACACCCGCACGACGTCCGCGTGCCCGGTCACCGCCCAGAAGTCGGGCCTGCCGGCCGTATCGGTGTGCCGGCACACCGGCTCGTTGGCCCGCGGCCACGCGAACCGCTCGTGCGGCACCCCGCCCTGCTCCTGCACGTGGGGACTGAGGCTCGCTTTCCTCCCCACTGAATGAGACTTGAGTCTAGATAAGAGTCCATACCCAAGTATGGCGACCGTCGCATCGATAGAGAGCGGGCGGTGGACGGGGAGCCGGAGATCCGGTGAGATGGGGGGTATGACCGCACTGGTGCTTGGGCCGTTGCTCCGACACGTCGGGGAGAGGGCGGCCACCGTCTGGGTGGAGACGTCCGAATCGTGCGAGGTGTCCGTGCTGGGCAGGACCGAGCGCACCTTCGCGATCCACGGGCACCACTACGCCCTGATCGACGTGGACGGCCTGGAACCGGGCGGCGCGACCCCGTACGAGGTGGCGCTGGACGGCCGGAAAGTGTGGCCCGAGCCGGGCAGCGAGTTCCCCGCCTCGGTGATCCGGACGCTCGGCGGCGGCCGCGAGGCGTCGGTGGCGTTCGGTTCGTGCCGGATCGCGCCCGCGTCGCAGGAGACGCACGGGATCGACGCGCTGAGCGCGTTCGCGCACGCGTTGAAGGAAGGCGCGGAACCGCCCAGCGCCCTGCTGATGATCGGCGACCAGGTCTACGCCGACGGCACGGGCGAGCGGATGCGCGACTTCATCCGCGGCCGGCGTGACATCACGGTCGAGCCGTTCGAGGAGATCGCCGACTTCGAGGAGTACACCGAGCTGTACCGGCTCGCCTGGATGACGGATCCGGCGGTCCGCTGGCTGCTGTCGACGGTGCCGACGTTCAGCATCTTCGACGACCACGACGTCCGCGACGACTGGAACACCTCCTACGCCTGGCGCGAGTGGATCTGGACGCAGCCGTGGTGGCGGCAGCGGATCGTCGGCGGCCTTGGCTCGTACTGGATCTACCAGCATCTGGGCAACCTTCCGCCCGGCGAACGCCACCACGACGTGGTGTTCGCGGCCGTGCTGGAGGCGTGCGAGCAGCCCGGCGGTGACGGCGGCAAGGTGCTGGACGAGTTCGCGGAGCGCGCCGACAAGGAGCCGACGGTGGCCCGCTGGTCGTTCACGCTCGATCTCGGTAAGACCAGGGTGGTCGTGGTGGACAGCCGGGCCTCACGGCTGCTCACCGAGGATCGGCGCGCGATGCTCGACGACGTCGAACAGGCCTGGCTCGACTCCCAGTTGACCGGTGGGGTGGACCATCTGCTCATCGCCAGTTCCCTCCCATATCTGCTTCCCCCGGCGATCCATCACGCCGAAGCGTGGAACGAACGTATCGCCGCCCGCCGACAGAACGGCTTCGGCGAGAAGCTGCGCCGGTTCGCAGATCTGGAGCACTGGGCGGCGTTCGACGGCTCGTTCCGCCAGGTCGCGGCGGCCGTCACCGAGGTGGCGGAGGGCAAGCGGGGTGACGCCCCCGCCACCATCGCCTTTCTCTCGGGGGATATCCATTACAGCTATCTGGCAAGGGTGAAGGGGCTGCCGGTCGTCCAGATCGTCTGCTCGCCGTTCCGCAATCCGCTGTCGGGCGCGTTCAAGTGGGCGAACCGCCTGGCCTGCCTGGGCTTCACCTCGGCCCCCGCCCGCCTGTTCGCGATGACGGCCAGGGCCCCCAAGCCGCCGTTCAAGTGGCGTCTCACCGAGGGCCCGTGGTTCGACAACGCGATCGCGACGGTCTCCACCGACGGCCGCCAGGCGAGTGTCGTCTGGCAGACCCCGGCGACCCCCACCTCACTCCGTCCCCTCCGCAGGACCGCCGTGTAGGGCGTGCCGGAGCACGCCCCCGGCGGTCAGGCGTCGAGGAGGGCGTCGTATTCGTCTTCGGGGCGGCCGAGGTCGACGCGGGCGCGGAAGCGGAGCCGCAGCAGCCCTTCGAGGCTGTCGGCGGCGTCCCCGCGGGTGTCCTCGGGTTGGGCGAGGACGAGGTCGGCTCCGTCGGTGGACCAGGTGTGGGCGCCCAGCAGGTCGCCCTGCTCGTAGAGGATCTCGGCGACGACCCGGTAGACCTCGGGGTCGGTGGGGCGGGAGTCGCGGATCGCGGCGAGCAGCGCCAGCGCCTCGTCGTTCTCGCCGAGCTTGAGCAGCGCGTCGGCGAGGTAGACGCGGGGGTCGCCGTAGACTTCGCCGCCGTCGGCGATGGCGAGCCGGTAGACCTCCGCCGCACGGACATGATCGCCGGCGTGCTGGAACTGCTCGCCTGCGCGCAGCAGGACGTTGGCGCGGGAGACGCCCCCGGCGGCGGGGGTGGCCTGGTCGGCGAGTTCGGTGAGCCGGACGGCGGTGGCGCGGTGTTCGCCGGTCCGCAAGCTGTCGAACTCAAGGTCGTCGAGATCGGCTTCGGTCACGTGGGTCACGTCTAAGACGTTACCTTCGAGTCACCCCGGAAACCGGAGAAATACTCAAGATCGGACCATCCGCGTTGAACCGCTGGGCGGTGCTAGCGGCGCGAGCGTTCCAGGGCGTCCCAGAAGCCGCGGCGCAGGGCGTGCCTGACCTCGTCGTGGAGCAGGAAGTCGATGGGGAGCGCGGAGCCCTGGAGCAGGCGGGCTTCGAGGTCGGACGGCATCCGCGGCTTGCGGGCGAGCACGGCCTCCAGCCAGAGGGCGGGCGCGTCGCGGGCGACGGACTCGCCGAAGTCCTGGCCTTCGGTGTGCGCGGCCTTGACGGCGTCCGACAGCGACGGCCCCGGCACGGGCGCCGCCGACTGGGCGGGAAGCTGCTGCGGGCCTGTGTAGGGCCCGTGCTGCGGCTGGGCGGGCGCCGGGTTGGCGGGCGGCGACAGCGGATACGACGACGAGGGCTGCGACGGCGACGGGAAGCTCGACGTGGGCTGAGAGTACGACGACGTCGACGACTGGGGCAGCGCCGAGAACGCCGAGGTCGCGGACTGCGGCGGGGTCGAGTACGACGAGGTCGACGACTGCGGCGGAGTCGAGTACGACGACGTGGACGACTGCGGCGGGGTGGAGAACGACGACGGCGTCGAGTACGACGTGCTCGAACTCTGCGGCGAGTACGAGGTGCTCGAGCTCTGCGGCGGGAACGGCGACGGCGCGGGCGTCGAGGAGGTCGGCAGCCCCGGGTAGGACGACTGCGACGGCGTCGACGACGACCCGGTCGGCGGGTTCAGATACGACGGCGAGGACGACTGCGAGCTGCTGTAAGGCAGCCCGCTCAGCACGTTGGCGGCGTTCGCCGACAGCCCGGAGGTGTTGACGGGCGCCGGGAGCTGCGGCTGAGCCAGCGCGGGCGGCGGCGTCAGCGGCGAGGCGGCGGGCGCGGGATTGTGCGTGCCGGAGGAGTGGAGGCTGCTCTGCAGGCTCGTCAGCGACGAGCCGTTGGCGCTGGCGCCGTGCCCGTTGGACAGCGGCGAGAGCCCGTTGTCGGACTGCCTGTCCAGCCCGGACAGCAGGTTGACGTACGGCCGCAGATGCTGGGAGCTGATCTCGATGAGGTCGTCGCACTCCTGGCGGAGCACGCGGGAGATCGTCCAGTTGCCGTCGACGGCGACGTGCACGACGGTGACGCGGAGTCCGAGGTCCTGCGCGTCCTCGATGACGGTCGCGAGGTCCTCGTCACCGCTGACGATCACCGCGTCGGCGACGGCCTTGTTCCGCGCCAGCGTCATCAGGTCGCGGTGCATCTCGGTGTCGACCCCGCCGCGGCCGCTGGCGCGGCTCCGGCCGAGCCGCAGCTTCAGTCCCGGAAGGTCGGCCAGCGCCTCGTGTTCGGGCCCGCGACGTCCTTCGACGGACGCCTCGTACCAGTAGCAGCGCAGCAGGTTCATCCCGGAGCGTTCTCTGGCGAGATTCCCCAGGAGCTGCAGGAGCCCGCTGTAATCCCAGGAGACGGACTCACGGTGGCGGGTTCCGTGCACCGCCATCGCGCCGTCGGCCAGCAAGTAGCCGGCGTCTACGAACAGCGCACAGCGTTCCACGCGTTCACCGCACCTCTCCGACCCCGTGTCACGGGATCTTGACCTACATCGACCCAGCTCAGATCCAGGCCTGTCCAGCCTAATGAAGTCCGCCCGCGACGTACGCCGAACCTGGGATTCGCATCTTTCCCCGCTCACCCGCTGTACGCAAGGGTCCCGGGGATCGGCCCAAGTCCTCACTGACTCTGTCAGCGCGGACGCTACCAGCGATTCCGGTCTGTCCGTAATGAGTTCACATGATCTTTACGCCGTGCCTGCAGGGCAGGTCAGCTCCGTAGGGGCACCGTTACCGTCACCACACCGGCCACATAAGCATCACCCTTCGTAGTCAGTGAGATCACCGGTTCGTCGCGCAGGTTCGCCGGATACTCCACGATGTCGACGCCGTAGGCGGTCGCTGGTCCGACCGCGCCCGCCGCCCGGCTCAGGAACGCGTTGCCGGTGCTCAGCGGGGCGCCGTCGAGCAGCACCCGGTCGTCGGCGAGCTGCTGGTCGCCCTCCCAGGCGACGATCCCGACGCGGGCGGGGGCCGCGGCGGGCAGCAG
>NZ_BAAGZI010000010.1:0-42057 GCF_054778695.1 Actinocorallia lasiicapitis | reverse complement strand
AGCCGGAGGCGACGGCCGCGCCGCCCGCCGCCGGGGGCAGCACGCCCGTCTCCTGGACGGGAGCCGCCGGAACAGGCCGGGACCCCGCCACGGGACGGGACTTCTTGTGCCGGACCTTGACTGGGACGGCCTTCTTCTCGGCCGCCTTCGCAACGGCCGGTCGGCTGGCCGGACGGTTCGCGGACGTCCCCGTCGAGGTGCGCGCCTGAGGTGCCGGGCGCGGCGTCCGAGAATGGGTGATCTCGCCCGCGGGAGCGGGCTTGGGCCCGCCGCCGGGGACGGCCGGCACGACCGTCTCCAGGGCGGGAGTGTGCGCGGGGACGGCGGACGCGAGCCGCAGCACCGAGGAGACCGCTGTCAGCACGGGCTCACCCGGTTCACCGGTCTCGGCGTGCGCCGCCTGGCCCGCGCCGCCGATCAGCCAGCCGACGGCGACCAGGCCGACGACGGTGAGCACACGGCGCAGGGTCTCGCTCCGGAGGACGTGCGCGAGGGCGGCACGGAGAACGGTGACCGTCCTCGCCTGCGTCCACGCCACGGGGCCTCCTCGGAACCGTAGGGACTGTCCCTACGGTCGGTCACCGTAGCACCACGTTCAGTTCACGTGCGGGCATCCATAGCCGAATGGTTATGCGTGGTCGAGGAAACGGTCGAGAACACGCACGCCGAACTGCAGACCGTCCACGGGAACTCGTTCGTCGACCCCGTGGAACATTCCGGAAAAGTCCAATTCGGGTGGCAGTTTGAGTGGCGCGAAACCGAAGCAGCGCATACCGAGCTGGGCGAAGGACTTGGCGTCCGTCCCGGCCGAAAGGCAGTAGGGGACGGGGATCGCGCCCGGGTCGGCCCAGGTCAGGGCCTCCTCCATCGCGTCGACGATGCCGCCTTCGAAGTCCGTTTCGACGGCGATGTCGTAATGGACGAATTCCCTGGTGACTTTGTCGCCGAGCAGCGCATCGACCTGGTCGAAGAAATCCTTTTCCAGACCGGGCAGAAAACGGCCGTCGACCTGCGCCGTCGCCTCCTGCGGAATGACGTTCACCTTGTATCCGGCGTCCAGGCGGGTCGGGTTGAGGGTGTGACGGAGCGTCGCGCCGATCATGCGGGACAGGGTGCCGAGGTGCGGCAGGCACGCTTCCGGATCGTTCGGGTCGAACTCGACGCCGTACGCCTCGCAGACCTGCTCCAGAAAGCGGCGGACCGTCTTGGTGAGCCGGATCGGAAACCGGTGATCACCCAGCCGGGTGACGGCGCGGGCCAGCTCGCTGACGGCGTTGTCGGAGTGGACCATGGAGCCGTGCCCGGCCGTCCCGACGGCCTTCAACCGCATCCACGCCAGGCCCTTCTCGGCCGTCTCGATCAGGTAGAGCCGCCGGTCACCCGGCACGGTCAGGCTGAACCCGCCGACCTCGCCGACCGCCTCGGTGCACCCCTCGAACAGCCCGGGATGGTTGTCGACCAGCCAGTGGGCGCCGAACTTCCCGCCGGCCTCCTCGTCGGCGAGGAACGCCAGGACCAGGTCACGCTTGGGTTTGCGGCCGGTCTTCGCCCGGTCGATCACGGACGCGAGGATCATCGCGTCCATGTCCTTCATGTCGACGGCGCCGCGCCCCCACACACACCCGTCGGCGATCTCCCCGCCGAACGGGTCGTGAGTCCAGTCGCCGGCCTGGGCGGGGACGACGTCGAGGTGGCCGTGGAGCAGCAGCGCGTCCCGCGACGGATCCTCCCCCTCGATCCGGGCGACGACCGACGTCCGCTTGGCGTGCGACTCCAGGACCGTCGTCTTGATCCCGACGTCCTCAAGCTTCTCCGCCACATACTCGGCGGCCTTCCGCTCCCCCGGCCCCGAATGATCGCCGAAGTTGCTCGTATCGATCCGGATCAGATCCCGGCAGATGTCCACCACGAGCTCGTCCACAGCACCTCCACCCCACGCGCACGCCAACCCTCCCGAAAACCCTATCCCGCCCCCTCCCCCACCCCCTCGACAAGATCGAATCGCCACCACCCCGCACCTTTGATACAGTTGCGAACGCCACCGCGCCTCAGGGCGCGGAAGCACCCACGTCCGGGTGGCGGAATAGGCAGACGCGCTAGCTTGAGGTGCTAGTGCCCTTTGCGGGGCATGGGGGTTCAAGTCCCCCCTCGGACACGGTCCCAGGGCCCAGTGTGTTCGCGACTTAGGTCGCTTACCGCACTGGGTCCTTTGTGTTTTCCCGGGGGGTGACCCCCGGACCCCCAGCCATTAGGGTCAACTGCTTGGGCCTCGCTTTGCTCGGGCTCATCCTTTTGGGGCTTCGCCCCAGGGGCTGGCGAGGAGGGCTTCGCCCCCTCGAAAACCTCGATGGCGTCGCGTGGTCAGGGCCGTCCAGAACCAGCCGTCCGGCTGCCCCGATTCACGCCCGGTACCGGTGAACAGGGGCTCCACCAGCTTGCGGGTCTAGCGAACCTGCTCAGCGGAACCGGGGGAAGGCGTGCCGCAGCGTCCCCGGTGGAGCGGTAGTCAGCCATCCTTCGCCGAGACCGCCTGGATGACGGGCATCATGATCGGACCGTGCGCCGATCCGGTGCACGTATCCGGGCGAGGTTTCAGCAAAGGGAGCACGAGCGTCCGGCACGTTCACCTGGCGGCCGCGCTCCGCACCGAGATCGGAGCGCAGCTCAGCCACACCGCACTCCGCATTCGAACCGTGCGGTCATGTCGGATTCTCGCGGCTCGCTCTCTCTGGTGCCTGCCGTCGATGGAATGTTGGATCGTGCGTTTGAAGAAGAAAGAATCAGGCCGACGCCGTGGTGAGCCGCTGCCCTTCGGCCGTGACCTCGACGCGGAGGCCGGGCTTGGTCTCGATGGCGTTCAACTCGGGTTGCGTGAGCTGTTGGCCCCGGAGCGGCATGAACGCCGCTCCGCCTTCGACTTCGCCGATCGCCATGCCGTCGTGCACGTTCAGGACGAGCAGCGCGGCCTTGTGGCCCTCGCCCGTGTAGGGAGCGACGATCAGACCGCCGTTCCTGGTCTGCTCCACCCAGAAATACGGGATCGTGTGGGCCGCCGCCGTAGCGATGACCCGGTCATAAGGGGCGTACGTCGGAGCACCGTATTCGCCGTCTCCGCCGATGACCACCACGCCCGTCACGCCCGCGTCCCGAAGGGTATCGCGTGCCTGGTCAGCGAGTTCAAGGTCGATCTCGATCGACACGACCTCACAGCCCAGTGCCGCCAGGCACGCGGCGTTGTACCCGGTGCCGGTACCGATCTCCAGAACCCTCATGCCCGGCTTCACGTCCAGGGCCTCGATCATGCGCGCCATCAGGCTCGGAGCGCTGGAGGACGACAGGGGGAAGAACCCCTTGCCCGGCGGGTAGTCCGCCCCCGGAAGCTGAGGATCGTCCTCATCGGTCCGGGTGGTCACCGCGTCGTCCAGGCTGACCAGCCGTTCCCACTCCTCCGGCTGCTCCGAGCGCCGCAGCGGTACCAGCCACTTGTCTTCACGGACGTAGATCGTGTCCGGCACGAAAAGCCGCCGGTCGGCGGGCAGCTCCACCGACCCGTAGGTGAAGGTCACTTCTCACCGCTCCCGTTGCAGGTCGGGCACGTCTCGGAGTGGGTACCGGTGTCCTCGCTGTTTCCGTCGTTCGGCACGTCGATCTTGCCCTTGCCGCCACACGCACCGCACTGGTCCTTCTTGCCGTGGCCCATCTTCGCCATCCTCTCCACCGCTTCGAACTACTAATAAAGGGAACCCCGGCCGGACGGCCGCGCTCCTGTCACGGTTGCTGTGCACACACCTGGTTCGACGGGACCGCCCGACCAGGGAGCATCAAGGGCGTCTGCGACGCGACACCCGGTCAAGAAGCTGAGGGCCGCCCACGGTCCCGAGCATGAACCCGAACCCCACGCACACCCCGCCGTAAGCGAGGAGCGTCCACGCGATCGCCGCGAGATCAGCCCCCATCAGCCCGCCCGCCACTTCGGACACGTGGTCTCGATCTCCCACATACGGCACTCCAACTCCGCCAGCGTCCCCGCCGACAGATGGACCGGCTTCACCAGATGCCCAGCCAAAGCCCAGAACCGGTTCGTGTACTCCCCGAACCCCACAAGCCAACCCGCCGCCTTCCCCTCCAAAGCAGCAGCCCCGGCCTTACGCATCAACACCTGGGGATCAGACGGCCCGCTCACGCCGCACCCTGCGGAGTCAGCACATAAGCGATCCGCTCCGCCGCCTCGGCGACCTCGGACACAGGAACGATCGGCGCATCCCACGACCAGAAGAACGCCAGCACCTCACCATCCGGCCTGACCGTCACATGCTCCGAGAACTCCCCCGACGACGGGCTAGTCACCCGCAAGAACGGAGCCGCCCCAAGCGGCTCAACCAGCCGAATCCCGAAGCCCCGACTCTCCAGATCATCACCAAGCGCCCGCAGCGCCTCACCCTGTCTCTCCGTGCCGCTCTTCATCGTCATGACCACGACGGTAGGCGCGTGAGTGTTTCATGGGCTACGGAGTTGCTCCAGGTTGCTGCAACTGCCTCCGGGCAGTCTCAATCTCGGTGCGGGCTTCCTGACCGTAGACGGCTTGGTCTCGCAGGAAGCTGAAGACTCGGCCGAAGTAGGCGATGTCTTCGACACGTGAGCTTCGGAAGGCACCAGACCAGAACTCCTGTCGTACCTCGCGCTCATCGAAGAGGTAGAAACCCTCGCCTGCAAACTGGGTGCGTTGGACCGTGAAGGGGATGATTCCGAAGGCGACGTTCGGACGACCGGCAATCTGCTCTAGGAAGTCGAGCTGTTCGAGCATGGTCGAGACGGAACCGTAGATCACGCGAAGCGCAGAGGCTTCAAGAATGAAGTTATAGGTGTTCGTCGTTCCCGAGGTCACCAGCTCCTGGCGGGCGACACGGTTGCGCGCCGCCTCCTCCACATCGCCTAGAGGCAAGCCGTGAACACGGGCGTTGATTGTCAGAACCGCCGTAGCGTAACCCAGGGTTTGGAGGCTGCTCGGGATCACCAAGGGCTCATAGACACGCAGGAGACGTGTCGCCGCATAGCGAGTCAAGCCGCGCGCTTGGATGTGCTTCTGGCCTGCCCTTAGCTCCCTACGCCACTCGGACCACATCTGTTCTATCTGGCGGTTCGCGGCGATCAGCTCGGGCACCTGATCCTCCGCACCGCAGGCCGTAGCCCACTTGCGGATGTCGTCCTCAGAGGGCGTGTAGATACCGTGTTCGATCTTGGAGACCTTGGACTTGTGCCAGCCCCACTGACGAGCGAGAGCAACGCCGGACAGGTCGGCATCAAGGCGCATGTCCTTAAGGCGAATGCCGAACGCCTTCTTGGCCGCGTTCGACGGCTGCAACTCAGACAAGGGTCAGCCGGGCCTGGTACTCGCTTGTGGGGACGGCCATGGACCAGACAACATCGAAGGCGTCCCGGCAGAAGGCGACCGCCTGTTCGTCCAGGGAAAGTTGGATCTCGCTACGCTGCCCGTCTCCGCCGTGAACGTTGAAGATCACGGCTTCGGAGTCCAGAACGAAGCAGTCGTTCGCCGGTAGCGGGATGGCCGAGACCAGCCTCCGGGGTAGCCACCGAAGGTCTTCCTCAGGGAGAGCGATTTCCACCGCCATGCGCTGATACTCCGAGAGAGGCTCGGAGATCACACGGACCCTACGCCACTTCAGGCCCGCCCCCGACTCATCGGCCAGTTTCGCGCGCCATACATCCCTTATCCGTTCGACAGCGGCCACATCACCGCTGCGCCAGGCGCTGAACAGCTCCGCATCCGCCGGATAGTCGTCTAGAAGCTCCAGCTTGCGGACCTCCTTAGAGGTCCAGATCAGCTCACTCCGCCGCGTCGGCGAGATCAAATCCATAGCGCTCCCTCACGTACTTACGGACGAACGCATCCATGGTTCGGCCGGAGATCTCCCCGAACGTCTCATCATCGGCCAGGGACACGAGTTGAGCCCGGACGGCCTCTCCGCGCTTCTTACTCTGCACGATCCAGGAGCCACGGTCCGTCGCGTAGAACGTCTCGCAGTCCTCTCCGTGGTTGGAGTCGGGGTCCTTGCAGAAGAAGGTAGCCGTCAGCTCGTCGTCACCGCTGCGAGGTTTCTCCATGTTGCTCTCCAAGATCGTGCCTCCCGGTTCCTTCAGACCCTCACCCGTAAGAGTCCATAGGGTCAAGAGGTAGGCCCAAATCGAGTGCAATCGGGGTGCAACCGGGGTTGCAACACGGTCCGGAACGCCCTCCAACGGGCCCCATCGGACTACAACCATGTAAGCAAGAAGTCCCTGGTCAGGTGCATGTTTTCCCAGGTCACACCCTGGGCCGCTTCAGCGAGCGCATGGGGGTTCAAGTCCCCCTCGGACACGTACCTTACGTACACGGCCACCTAGTTGATCTAGGTGGCCGTACGTGTTTCTAGCACCGGTCGGCCACCAGCCGGTTGATCTTTGCTCTGCGCCCGCGACGCGGGAGTGTTGAGTTAAAGGTGGGACAGGTGGTTGTTGCTGTTCAGTGACGTGGGTTGGTGAGGCGGCCGTCGAAGGCCAGGTCGAAGGCGCCGAGGGCGGCTTTCCACCGTTTGGTCCAGCGGGCTTGGCCGGCGCCGGTGGGGTCGAGGCTCATGACGGCGAGGTAGACGCACTTGAGGGCGGCGGCCTCGTTGGGGAAGTGGCCGCGGGCGCGGACCGCGCGGCGGATGCGGGCGTTCACGCTCTCGATCGCGTTGGTCGTGCAGATGATCTTCCGGATCTCGACGTCGAACTCGAGGAACGGGACGAACTCTGGCCAGGCGTTCTCCCATAGGCGGACGATCGCGGGATAGCGGAGGCCCCAGGACTCGGCGACCTCCATCCACCGCTCGAGAGCAGCGCCCTCGGTCGGGGCGGTATAGATGGGTTTGAGTGCGTCGGCGAGCTGCTGCCAGTGCTGCCGCGGAACGTAACGGAACGTGTTCCTCAGCAGGTGAACGATGCAGGTCTGGGTCACAGCCAGTGGCCAGACCTGGTTGATCGCGTCGGGCAGGCCCTTCAGACCGTCGCAGACGACCATCAGGGCGTCCTTGAGGCCGCGGTTGCGCAGCTCGGTGAGGACATGCGCCCAGAACTTCGCGCCCTCGCCGCCGTCACCGACCCACAAGCCGAGGATGTCGCGGCAGCCCTCGGCGGTGACGCCGATGACCATGTAGATGGGACGGTTCGCGACTTTCCCGTCCCTGATCTTGACGTGGATGGCGTCGATGAACAAGATCGCGTAGACGCAGTCGAGTGGCCTGTTCATGAGGACCGAATGGCGTTCGTGTAGCTAAGGTGCAGGTCCCCCACCGACACGAACCCCCATACCCGGCGAGCAGCGGCAACCACCCGCTCACGGAATCCCCAGGTCAGACGGCGGGTCGGATAACAAACCGATCACGCAGCGACAGCTGACGGCGCGGCCTGATGATGAAGCCATCTGACCGGGATCCAGTTGCCGAGTCGAACCCGTGCCGGGGCATGGCCTGAGGCAATGGCCCCGCCGTTTACTCGACAATCTCCTGTTGGAGCTGGCGCCCGGGGTCAGGCGATCGAGGGGTGGGCGACGCCCACGATGAAGGTGTTCTCGGCTGGATGGACGGGAGGAGCCGCGTTGTGCTTCTTCTTGTGGTCCTGGTACACGGTCCAAGCGAGCGTGGCCATGCTGACGACGAGCCCGCCGGTCGAGGCTGGGTCGAGATACTGGCACTGGCCTGGCGAACCGTCGCCGCTGTAGAGAGCGGCCTCCACACCAGCCGGCACACGCGGACCGTACTCGGGGTGGCTATGGCAGCTCAAAACCCACCGTCGAGCGAACACTCCCACGAGCGGGTTCGATGCGTTGGACCCAATATGGAGCGGGGGTCGTCCGAGACGGATCGGTGAGTGGGTGCGGGAACGCATCTGTCTGATCGCCCGGAAGATCCCGCCGCCGGCCGCCAATACCTGAAGTTGGAACGGCGTGCTGTCACAGAGATGCCCACGGTAAGCCAGCGTCAACGGCGAACGAGCTCCTTTGCAATAAGCCGCGCCGCCTCCTTAATATCCATATCGTCAGTCTCATAGTCCCACCGAAGGACAGCCTTTTTCTTCACAAGAGGTCGCAAAACAACCTCATTCGGCAGGTCGCTTCTCATATCAATCATCGACTGATACGGGTGCACGGACGATGGGTTGTTATCCCGGACAGAGAAGAAAATTGACGGATATCTATCTTGATCGCCAATTATGTCCAAGCAAATGTTGCTGGTGTAGCCATACCAGAGGAGCCACTCCGGCACTCCTTCAGGACTAAAAACCTTCATGAACCAGGAATTTCCGTCAGATTGACGATCGCGCAGCAGCGCAAAGGAACTCAGGTCCGGATAACCTTGCACTTCAGAGCTCCAACCGTACCTTGCTAGCTCAACATCTAGAATCCGGGCAAATTCCTGCGGCATAGCCTTCCAGAGACCGTATATGTTCCTTTCACTGGTAAGCAGTCGGTCCCGCGCAATTTCAATGACATAGTCTGGCCTCGCCATCGTCTTCACTGTCCGCCGAAGGACGCTGACCACCAAATCGTATAGCGGGAGGATGTCACCACCATCGCTCGCGGCAAGGGCATCGTAATACTGACCCCGGTCGGCCTCTGACCTGAGCAAAAACGGAGGGTATCCACCCTGTGCAAGTGCGAGGTTGGCAAGCACACGAGCCATCCGACCGTTGCCATCTTCAAAAGGATGGATATGCGTTAGCCATGCATGTGCGACCGTCGCGTCAAGGGCGGGATCGGAAGTACCTTCTTCCCACCAATCTGCGAGTTCACCCATTGCCCTAGGCACATCCCAGGGCTCGGTTGTCTTGTGGGCAGAGCCACCTATCGAATTGCTCGCGACTTTATAGCGGCCAGCAAATTGATTGCCCGCCATGATTATTCCGTGAAGACTTCTAATCTCGTACTCGCGCGGACGGACATCGATTGCCGCCCATTCATCGGCAAGCTCGTGTGCCCGATACAGACCAAGGGCCTGGTAGATCCGGCCATCACCTCGAAGGGCATTAACAAAGGCGCCAATAGGACCACTTACAAGCTCTTTATGGGTCGCGACAAGTTCCCTTACTTGGTGCTGATTCCAATCGTATCCTTCAATCCTGTTACTCTCGGCAACCAGATCGCTTCGCATGGCTATTTGATATGGTCCGAGAAGTTCTGAAGCTTCGGTTGATATCCGATCATGCACGATAGCTGCACGTTCTCGAACCTCATTCGATCTGCTCTGCACCTTGACGAACCGAGTTGCCGTTGCCGTATCACTCTGAATGAGATAAGGCGTGTTAGAGAGCTTGGCATCGGGCGATTTGCTCATGACCCCAGCGTAGAGGTTTTGTCCACGTTGGAAGGTAAAATCGCTCAGAAGCAGCCATACTTCATTGCGCCCACGGCAGCGTTGCCTGAACCCTGGCTGCCATAGGTGATCGACAAGGGTTTCCGTCGGTCCAGTCGTTCAGTACCTGCCAGGTGAGGAGCCCTCGCCTGTTGGTGGATCGGGATGCAAGTCCATGAAAGGCGAATGCCCCGCCGGTACGAGCGGCGGGGCAGGTTCGGGCGGGCATCTGGGTTACGCCGCGTCCAGGTCGTAGGTGCCGGATAGGGGGCAGGGGTTGGGTGAATGGTTGATCTTGGGCCACCGTCACGAATCCCCATGCCCGACCGCGAACCGGCAGGACAACACCAACGCACGACGCAACCCGACCACGCCAGGATCGAGCAGCCATGCAGGTGTGATCCGGTTAACGAGTCGAACCCGTGCAGGGGCACGGCCTGAGGCGCTGGCCCCACCGTTCGACCGGCTCTGTCCCGTAATCGGGGGTAGCTCTGTGTGACTTCGTGGGAGTCTGGAGGGTGCTGGAGGTCGATGCGCTGGTTGGCGCGGTGTTCTCGGGGTTGTCGGCGCTGGTCGTTGAGGATGTGGTGGATCAGGGTGAGTGGATCGGAGTATCGGCGCGGACGAGGGATGATCCGGTGCCCTGTCCCGAGTGCGGGGTGCCGACGAGGCAGGTGCATGACTGGTGTGGGCGGATGATCAGGGACGTGCCCGTGGATGGCCGCCGGGTCGTGATCGGCGTGCGGGTGCGGCGGCTGCGTTGCGGGCGGTGGAGCTGTCCGCGGCGGACGTTCCGTGAGCAGGTGCCGGGCTTGCTGGAGCGGTATCAGCGGCGGACCAGCCGTCTGGCGGACCAGCTCGGCGCAGTGGTTCACGAGCTCGCGGGCCGGGCCGGCGCCCGACTGTCAGTGACGCTGGCAGTCGGGTTGTCCAGGTCGAGTGCGCTGCGGTTGTTGATGCGGCTGCCGCTTCCGCCGTTGCGGGTGCCGAGGGTGCTGGGCGTGGATGACTTCGCGTTGAAACGCCGGCACCGGTACGCCACGATCTTGATAGATGCGGAGACCAGTGAACCGGTCGACGTGCTGGTGGGGCGTGGAGCGGCCGTGCTCGAGGAGTGGCTGCGCACGCATCCAGGAGTCGAGGTCGTCTGCCGGGACGGCTCGCTCGTCTATGCCGAGGCGATACGCCGGGCGCTCCCAGACGCGATCCAGGTCAGCGATAGGTGGCATTTGTGGCGAAACCTGTGTGACAAGACCCTGGCCGAGGTCCGCTCCCACACCGCGTGCTGGGCTACGGTCAACCCGCCGCGGCCCGGCGGGATCCGGGAGCAGACCACCCGGGAACGCTGGCAGCAGGTCCATGACCTGCTCGGCAAAGGCGTCGGTCTGCTTGAATGCGCCCGCCGGCTGAACATGTCCCTCGGGACCGTCAAACGCTACTCACGCCGAGGCGAACCCGAAGTCGACCGGATCGCACCACGCTACCGGCCGACCCTCGTCGACCCCTACCGCGACCACCTGCGCACCCGACGAGCCGAAGACCCCGCCGTCCCGGTCACCCAGCTCCTGAAAGAGATCACCGACCTGGGCTATACCGGCAGCCTCAACCTTCTCTACCGCTACCTCAACCAAGGACGCGCCGAAGGCGACCGGCCCGTCACCACCCCACGCCACCTCGCCCGCCTCCTGCTCACCCGCCCCGACCATCTACGCGACAAAGACGCCGCTCTGCTCAACGACCTCACCGCGACCTGCCCCGAACTGGCCGAACTCGTCCGACTGATCGGCGTGTTCGGTCGGCTTCTCACCCCCGCCCCGGGCAACGACCAGCTGCTCACCGCCTGGATGGCCGATGCCCGCGCCGCGGACCTGCCGCACCTGCACGGCATGATCAAAGGCATCGACCTCGACCGCTCCGCGGTCGACGCCGCCCTCACTCTGCCCTTCCACAACGGCCGCACCGAAGGCGTCAACACCCGCACCAAACGGATCATGCGCCAGATGCACGGACGCGCAAGCTTCGATCTCCTCCGCCACCGCATCCTCCTGCCATGACGCCATCACGGAGAGCTACCCCCGACGTTCGACCAACACTCCCCCCTAGATCGTTGATGTGAAATTCGGTGATCGTCTGCGGGCATGAGGAAGGGCGTCCAAGATCGGTTTGTGAAGACCGAGCTGGACGCCCTTCTGGCGGCACTCTATGTCCATCTGGACGATCTCCGTGGCCTGGAGGATGCATCGACGACCTCGTCCCGTTCCGGGCCGGGTATCGCAGGCCGGCTGTCGTGCAGCTCGGTCCTGAAGGGAACCGGCCCCAGGTACGGGCCGACCACCAAATAGAGCGCGCCCGGCCAGGCGGCCCCGAGCAGACCGTTGGCCTGTCCACCGATCGTCACATCGCTGTACGGCATCTCCGGGAGGGGCACATCACCAGCGTCGGGGCCGGGGACCAGATGAATGGCTATGGTGGGCTTCCCCACGTAGCGTGGAGACACTCGGCGGCCTGCTCTCCGAGCAAGGCCGGCAACAGACTAGGGTTAGCGTCTAGTACTACATGCCTAGATCTTCATAACCTGGAGGCGCAGGCGCCGTCTGAAATGGCGCCTGCGTGCTTCGGCTTGGTGGGCGCGCCGGTAGTTGGACCAGTAGATGCCCAGGTCAAGCCCGTTATTGATTGCTGTGGCAAGGTTGAACAGGTGGCGGATCTCGGCCATGGACAGGCTGATGAGTCGTCGTTGGCTCGGAGCGGGCCGAATGCCAGGTTCTTGTTCATATTCGTCCCCGTCTGGGGCTTTTGTGGTGTCAGATGTCGGGTGTTGTCCACAGGGTGAGGTCCCCCTTTTTAGCGGAGTGGCGCAGGACGGCGAGAAAGGCCATGGCGAGCATGGCCATGCTGATGTGCCGGTAGTGGCGTTATGGTCGGCGGGCAGGGTTGGCCGCTGAGAGTGGAGATGGTTTACCGGTGGTCACATCCCACAGCTGATCCGTCTCATTATCGCTACCGATGGCCAGAACCTTTCCCGTCCGGACGGAACGCCGCCTTATTGATGTCGGCATATGGTGAACTGGTGACAGTACGCGAAACGCTCGGCGTCGCCGTGCTGCTGGCCGTCACGGCGGGCGGCTGCGGCGGCAGTCCCGGACTGCCGGAACTCCCCTCGGACGGCACGGCCACACTGCGCGAGGCCGTCGACCAGACCGTGACCGCGGTCAGGAATAGCGACGTCGAGACGCTCATCCGGCTCCAGAACGATCCCGGCAATCCCGCGGCCGCCCCCGCGGATCCCGCGGACCGCGAAGCGGCGGCCAAGTGGTTCGCCGCCCGCTTCCGGCAGGAGCTGACCGGCCCGTACACCGTCGAGTTCGCCCGCGAAGGCGAAATCACCGTCACCGGGGCGATCGCCTGCCTGTCCTACGGTCCCGGCGAACTCCGGCTCGCCCTGCCGTTCGCGGGCGTCGGCGAACACCCCGACGACGCCCTCCCACCCCGCTGGCGGCTCGACCTCTTCGGCTGGCCCCCACCCGAGGACCAGCAGCAACGGAACCCCGCAGCCACCGAAGACGGCGGCTTCTGCGCCACCGGCCGCATCCCCCACCCATCGAGGGCTGACCGACCCCCACGCCGCCCGGACCACTCGGCTCAGGCGGGCAGCCCCGCCCAGGCGCGTGGGTAGCCGAGCTGACCGGGCTGCTCGACCTGACCTCCTGGCCGGGCGGCATGCGCGTCATCGTCCGCCGCGAACGCCCCCATCCCGGCGCGCAGCTGCGGTTCACCGACATCAACGGGCACCGTTTCACCTGCTTCGTCACCGGCACCCGGCCCGGCGGTGGCCGCGGTCAGCTCGCGGACCTGGAACTACGGCACCGGCATCGGGCCCGCTGCGAAGACCGCATCCGTACTGGCAAGGACACCGGGCTGCGGAGCCTCCCCTGCATGGCAGCGCGCAGAACCAGCTCTGGCTCGAGATCGTCGCGATCTCCCTGGACCTGCACGCCTGGATGCAGATGCTCGCCCTGGCCGACCTTCCCCCCGCCGCTGGGAACCCAAACGCCTGCGCTTGCGGCTGTTCTCGGCCACCGGACAGCTGGTCCGAGGCGGCAGACGGTTCCGTCTCCGCCTCGCCCGCTCCTGGACCTGGTCCCCACTCATCGACGCCGCGATCGGCCGGCTCCAGACCCTGCGCGCACCCTGACCCCCACTCCCCACCCCGACCACCCAGGAAGGAACACCACCAGGGCCCGTGGAACCCCGCACACCCGGCGCGGCAGCCGGGCCCACAAACTGACCCACCACCGCTCGAGGGCCAACCGTGGGCGTCCCCGAGGTCAGGAGGTAGGGCCGAATCGAGTGCAGCCTGTCTCGGATGCTGGGTCTTGAAGTGATCTGTGGGATCCTCCTGCCACTGATCACGGGAGGTTTCGGTTGAAACGGTTTGTTGCGGGCGTTGTGGTGGCGGTTCTGCTCGCCGATGCCGCCCCTGCGTGGGCAGCATCGAAGTGGACGCAGGTGGCGGCCTTCAAGGGGGCGTCGCCGTATTTCTTCACTGCGGTGAGCCGCACCGAACTCTGGGCCTTTTCCGATGCCAAGAGAAAACCGCGCTCGTGGCGTTTCGACGGGCGCCGCTGGAAGGCCGTTCCGCTTCCGAAGGGAATCGTCGGCGAGATCTGGGCAGCCGGCGGAACGCCGAGCGCGGGCATGTGGGCGGCGGTCAACGCCGTCGACAGCGGGACGGGTAAGACCGTCCCCGGCGGCACCAACGTGGTCTTGCGCTGGAAGGGCGGTAAATGGCGCGTCGCCCACCGGTTCGCCGGCGGGCCGACCCAGGTGGAGGTCCGCGCCGAGAACGACGTCTGGGTGAACGGGATCATCTACGACAGGAAGGGCTCCGGCGCTTGGCACTGGAACGGTAAAAAATGGAAGGCCGCACCCGGACCAGACGGTGCGGAATTCTTCGATATCAGCGCCGTTTCCGCCAAAAGCGCCTGGGCGACGGGAACCAACGGCGACGGTTTCACCAACCGGATCTACCGGTTCAACGGAACGAGCTGGCGCGATATGACACCGCTCAGGCTCTCCCCCGACGGATCCAGAGTCGACGAAGTCCTCGCCTTGTCCGACCGCAATGTCTGGGTCTCCCTCTCCGAGGTGCCCGAAGGAGATCCCGGTCTGCTCCACTGGAACGGCTCTTCTTGGCGGAAGTACACGATGCCGTACAGCGCGGACCCGCTTGCCAGGGACGGAAAGGGCGGCTTCTGGGCCGGCTACGGCACCCGCTCCTTCCTCCACGTCACATCGAAACTCAGGGCGAAACAGATCAAAGCTCCCGGAGCCTCGGCATTGTGGACCCCCCTGGTGACCACCCGCGATGGCCGCTCCGTCTTCTGGAACACCGGCCGCAGGCTCTACCGCTACAACGGCTGATCCGCGGGGCCGCTCACCGTGGTCACTCGCTCAGAACGCAGATCTGCCCGTCTTGGAGGGCTAAGCGCAGCGTTTGCTGGTCGGGGGGGTTGGGGAGGTGCGGAAGGTGTTTTCTACGGTGGCGGCGTCGGTGCCGTCTTTGGCGTAGGAGAGGTTGCGGCCGGGGATGGTCCAGGCTTTTTCGCCGTTGACGGTGAACTCCCAGTAGCCGATCGTCTCGCGGCGGACGGGAGCGGTCTCGATCCAGCCGAACTCGCCCGGCGGCACGTTGAGAGTCATCAGGTCGGTGACGTTGTCCTGCTGGATCCAGGTGTTGGAGGCGTTGAACTCCAAGCTCAGCTCCTCGAAAGTCGCGCCCACGGTCCCGCCGATGGTGAGCTCGGTGCCGGTGGTCTGGCTCCAGGACAGGCTGTAGATGTTCATGACGGTGCTCTGGTTGTAGACGACCCTTCCGGCCACGCAGCCGCCCACCGCCCGGTAGGCCGCGGGCTGCTGCGTGGGCACGAACGTGCACACGTCGACGGTGTGGCTGGGATCTTTCGCGCACTTCCGGGAGACCTGGTCGAGCGCGATGTTCAGAACGCCGGGCGAAGGGGTGCCGGCGCGCTCCAGCTTCCAGATGTTGTGGTCGTTGGAGTCGGTGCTCTTGCAGGGGATCATCGCCGGCCGTGTGGCGTCGTACCACCACCTGCTCGTCACCAGCGCGGTCACGCACAAGGCGGTATCGGCGCTGTCCCTGATCCGGTAGCCGGCGAGGCCCCGGGAGGCCGCGTCAGTGCCCTCGGCCGGGACCGGTTCAAGGAGCCACTGGTGCGGAGCGGGGGAATCGCATGGAACGAGCTCCAGGTAGACGGTGTTCCAGCCGTCGTTGACCTTCCGTTTGAGGCATCGGTTCCAGGTACGGTTGACGATCTCGACCGCGCCGTTCCAGGCGTCCGTCCGGCGCAGCGCCCACGTCTGGCGAGCCGTTCCGGGGACGCCGGGCAGCTCGCGGTTGATCTCGCTGTCCGGGTTGTTCGGGTCCACCAAGCCCATGGTGTATCCGAGGTCGCTGTTGATGTCGACGCAGTCGACGGAGCCGGGGCCGTCGCACGGGCCGTCGCCAGCAGCGGAGAGGCTGTTCCAGTCCATCCAGACGTCCGAGCGGTCGCCGTTGGCGGATCCCAGGGCGAGGCGAGTGCGGTGGTAGAGGGTGTCGGTGTCCTTGTCGAGCGCGAACACGCCGAAGCCGTCGTTCCCGGGGCCTGACGCGGGGCGCAGGGTGAAGGACCGCACCGTGCGGTCGCCGAGGGTCGCCCAGACGCCGTTCCAGGTCCCGTTGGAGCTGTCCTCGGTGGCGGAGGAGGTCTGGGTGCGGTAGGTGATGTAGCCCAGGGAGTCGGTGCCGAAAACCGCGAGGCGGCCGTCGCTGTGGGTGGCGACGGCGGGCCGGCCGGTCACGGCCGGGCCGAGCTTCGTGCCGGTCCCCCACTCTCCGTTGGGGTTCTGATCGGTGCGGGGCGAGGTCTGGGCGACGGTCCACAGGGTGTTGTTGCTCTTGTTGCCGAAGAGCTGCAGCAGCGCCGTGCCGCCGTGGTTGGTGGCGGCGAGGGCGAGGCCGGCGTTGAAGCCCGTCCCGACCTCCTTCCAGCTCGGCCAGTTGTCGGCGGGCAGCGGGGAGTCGGACTTGCTCGGCTTCTTCTGCGTGGTGACCCGCACACTGCCGTCGTCCCTGCGGGCGGCCACGGTGATCCGGCCGTCGGGCCCCGTGATCGCGGTGAAGCCGCCGGACCAGCTACCGGGCAGGGCCTCCCAGCTGCTCCAGTCCGATCCGTTGGGGGACATCTGCATCCGGTGCCACAGGCGTCCGTCGGCGCCTCGGACGAACACCTCCAGACGCCCGTCGCTGTTGCCGGCGATGCTGCCGGCGACGATCCCGGAGATGACGCCGGAGGTGTTGCCGGCGAAGATGCCGCCGTTCCCCGATGCGCGGTTGCCGTACGTGTTGTCGTTGGTGACGAGCACCGGGGAGCCGACGGCGGTGGTACCGGTGGGTCTACCGAGGTCGATCCAGTCCGACCAGGTGTTGTCGGCCTTCTGCCGCTGCCACCACAGGTGGCCGCCGGCACGCGTCGCGACGACCGACAGCCGCTTGTTCAGCTCACGGGCCGTCGCGGGATCGCTCGCCGCGGCGCCGGAGGTGCTCTCCCAGGGGCTCCACGAATCGTCCGCCGCGTGGTGCACACGCCGGACCAGGTTCCCGAAGCGGCGGGCCAGCAGCACCGTGTCGCCGCCCTCGAGTTCCGCGACCACCGGAGTTCCGGCGTCCGCGACGGGTGCGGCGCCCACCGCGGCGGGTGCCGCGGCCGTCGCACCGGCCGGAGGCCCCGCTCCGACGGCCGACAGAAGCAGCGCGACGATCACCGCCCCACGGCCCGGCCTCTGCCACCAGCGAGCACGGAGAGAACCGCGGGACACGCACTACCTCCTCGGCAAGGCGGCAACTGAACGCCGAGATGGCCGGAACATCCCATCTCGGACGTCTCATTAAGAGAACACAGAACGGGCCGCCTCGGGAATCTCCCGGGCAATTCCGGCCAATCGCCCGGACGTGGTTTCCGTGAGCGTGATCTGGAGAACCGGACCGCCGGGGAGGGCTTCGCGATGGGCGGGACAGCCGGTTTCAGTGAAGGCGGTTTCGAGGCTGCCGCGGACCGTCTCGGCGACTTCCCGGGTGCCGTCAGGGCTGGTGAGGAAGGGGTCCGGCGCCCGGCCCCGAACGCTCAGGGAGGTGGCGGCCGGCGGCGTGGGTGGTCAGGGCGGAGAGGAGGAACGCGGCGCCTACGGTCAGGATCACCGGGGTGTAGGAGTCGGTGGCGGTGAGGAGTGCGGCGGCGGCGAAGGGGCCGAGGGCCTTGGCCGTCGCGGTGGGGAGCATGATCAGGCCGGAGAGGGTGCCGAAGGCGGCGGTGCCGTATCGGGCGGCGAGCAGGGCGGGTTTGATGATGCTGACGACGCCGAAGCCCAGGCCGATGCCGAGGACGCAGCCGATCGCTCCCGCGCTTCCGCGTCCGGCCAGGGGGAGGAGGAGCGCCGCGGCCGCCTGGATCGTGAAGATCACCGCGGCGATGGTGGTGAGGGACGCCCGCCGGGAGACCGCGGTGGTGACGAGCCGTCCCGTGACCGACAGGACGCCGAGCAGGCCGGTGACGGTGGCGGCGAACGCCGCCGGATGGCCCAGGTCGATGAGGTAGGCGACGAGGTGGACGCCCAGGACCGTCGAGGTGAGGGCGTGGGCGACCAGGGCGAGGCCGAGGAGCCGGTAGAACGGGTCGCGAAGCGCCGCGCGCTGGATCTCGGCCCGATCCGATGCCGTGGTCTGGACGGTGACGGGCTGTTCGGCGTCCCCGTCGGGGCGGCGGACGAACAGGTGGAGCGGGATCGTGCACAGGCCGTGGACGACGGCGAGGATCAGGACGGCGTCGCGCCAGCCGCGGGCGTCGGTGAGCCATCCGGTGAGGGGCATGAAGATGGTGGAGGCGAATCCGGCGACGATCGTGACGGCCAGGAGCGCGGTCCCGCGCCGCCGCTCGAACCAGGTGACGATCACGGCGAACGCCGCCTCGTACAGGACCATCGCGGAGACCAGGCCGATCCCGGCGAACACCAGGTAGAGCTGGACGGTGTTCTGCACCTGCGACCAGGCGGCGACGAGCGCGGTCCCGGCGATCGATCCGAGCGTCATGAGGGCGCGGCCGCCGTGCCGGTCGAGGATCCGTCCGGCGGGAACGGAGGCGACGGCGCAGACGAGGAGCCCGACGGTCATGGCGCCGGAGACCGTCGCGGTGGACAGGCCGAGCTCGGTGCGCATCGGTGTGAGGATGACGGCGAAGGAGTAGAACAGGACGCCGTATCCGACGGTCTGGGTGAGGGAGAAGATCCCGACGAGCCGCCAGCCATAGGGCACGCCGCCGCCCCGGCGCGTGGTGGCCGGGGCGGCGGTGGTGTCAGCCACAGCAGCTTCCGCCGGGAGCGTCGGCGGACAGCAGGGGCAGGGCCAAGATGCCGGTGCCGAGGCCGACGGCGTTGCTGGACGAGCAGACTCCGGTCTCGGGGAGGTCGAGTTCGACGTTGCGCGCCGCCTCCCAGTCGCCCGCGAGCGCGGCGACGACGGAGCGGGCCTGCTCGTAGCCGGTGGCCAGCAGGAAGGTCGGGGCGCGGCCGTAGGACTTGGCGCCGATCATGTAGTAGCCGGGCTCGGGGTGGGCGAGCTCGTCGACGCCGTGCGGCGGGACGGTGCCGCAGGAGTGCCGGTTGGGGTCGATCAGCGGGGCCAGCGCCGGGGTGGCGCCCATGATCGCGTCCAGTTCCAGGCGCAGCTCGGAGGCGATCGTGTGGTCGGGGCGGTAGCCGGTGGCGGCGATGATCCGGTCGACGGTGACGGTCTGCTCGGCGCCGTCCGGGGCGCGGGAGATCACCTCTACGCCGTCGGCCGCCGGGCGGACCTCCTCGGTGAAGAACCCCGCCAACAGGGTGATCTTGCCGGTGGTGACGAGGTGGTGGACGAGGGTGCCGAGCCTGCCGCGGGCGGGGAGCTCGTCGTTGTCGCCGCCGCCGTAGGTGCGGGCGGCCGACGTGCCGCGGATCGCCCAGGTGATCTTCGTGCCGGGTGCGGTCTCCGCGAGTTCGGCGAGCGCGATCAGCGAGGTGGCCGCCGAGTGGCCCGCCCCCGCGACCAGGATGTGCTTGCCCGCGAACCGCTCGCGGTCGGCGCCGAGGACGTCGGGCAGCGCGTGGTCGATCCACGCGGCGGCCTCGTGCTCGCCGAGGGCGGGCAGGCCTGCCGCACCGAGGACGTTGGGGGACGTCCAGTTGCCGGAGGCGTCGATGATCGCGCGGGCTCGGAGCTGCTCCCGCGACCCGTCGGCGTTGACGACGCGGAGCACGAACGGGGCGTCCTCGCGTCCGGCGGAGCGGAGCCGGTCATATCCGGCGCGGGAGATCGCCTCCACCGTGACGCCGGTCCGCAGATGCTCCTTGATCGTGGGCAGCGCCGCCAGCGGAGCGAGATAGTCGTCGACGAGCCGGGCGCCGGTCGGCAGCGCGTCGAGGTCGGGGGCGGCCCACCCGGAGCCGTCGAGCAGCCGGCGGGCGGCGGCATCCACCCCGTACCGCCACGGAGAGAACAACCCGACGTGCCCCCACTGACGAACCGACGCGCCGACCTCGTCCCCGGCCTCCAGAAGCAGAAAACGGAGGCCGCGCTCAGCCAGGTGAGCCGCGGCGGCGAGCCCGACCGGCCCCGCCCCGATCACCACGACCGGCAAGCTCAACTCCCGGCGGGCTTCGCCGGTGGCGGGGTCGGTGGTGGTGGGGCCGCAGCAGCCGGACGGGGTGGTGTCGCTCATCGGAATCTCTCCCTGGTTAGAAGTTTATCTAAGTAGCCGGTGGCTGGAGTTTGGCATCTTGGATCGACGTGTGTCAAATTAGAGGTATGTCGAATCAATTTCCGCAGGGCGACGTCTGCTGCGCCCCGCTGGCGCAGCAGGCGATCTCCGCTGAGGACGCGGCGGCGCTGGCGAAGGCGTTCAAGGCGATCGGTGATCCGGTGCGGCTCCAGCTGTTCAGCGCGATCGCTTCCGCGCCCGGCGAGCTGTGCGTGTGCGATCTGCCGACGTTCGAGCTGTCCGCGCCGACCATCTCCCACCATCTGAAGGTGCTGCGCGAGGTCGGTCTGGTGGGCTGCGAACGGCGTGGGACGTTCGTGTTCTACTGGGCGGTCCCGGAGGCGATGCGCCGGCTGTCGGCCGTGCTCGTCCCGCGGGTGTGAGCGGCCCGATGACCGCCCACACCCGGATCCGTCAGCGGCAGCCGCAGGCCGAAGGCGCCGGGGTGCCGCAGCAGGCGTCCTTGGCCTCGGGTTCGCAGCAGACGGCCAGTTCGCCGGACGAGCAGCAGGCGGCGGTGGAATCGGAAGCGGTCATGGTGACCTCCCAGGTAGGTGGACTGACACCCCTACAGACGGAGCACTCCCGAAAAGGACGCACCATGCCCGACCGGCTCTTCCGCGACCACGCCGCCGACCTGCACCGCTTCCTGTCCCGCCGCCTCGCCGACCCCCGCGACGCCGACGACCTCCTCCAGGAGATATTCCTGCGCGCGGTGCGCACCCCGCCCGCGACCGGAGGCCCCGCGTGGCTGTACACCGTCGCCCGCAACGTCCTCACCGACCACTACCGGCGCGCCCGCCGCGAGGCCCCGGTCGAGGCCGTCCCCGACACTGCGATCATCACCGACGTCCCGCGGGCCGAGCGGGATCGCGCCGCCCGCTGCGCCGCCGGGCTCCTCGACCAACTCCCGGCCGAGCAGGCGACGGCACTCCGCCTGGTCGACCTCGCGGGCACCCGCCAGCAGGACGCCGCCAGGACCGCGGGCCTTTCCCTGTCAGGCCTGAAATCGCGCGTCCAGCGGGGCCGGGCCGCGCTCGCCACCCTGCTCGCCGAGTGCTGCCGGATCCACAGGGACGCCCGCGGCACAGTCACGGGCCTCGCCCCCTGCACCCGCGCCTGCGGCTGCTGACCAGGCCAGACGCCGAACTCCGCACGGCCACGGGCCTCGCGAACTGCACCCGTGCTTGCGGCTGCTGACCGGGTCAGACGCCGAGTTCCGCGATGAGGCCTTCGATGCGGGTCTTGATCTCGTCGCGGATGGGGCGGACTGCCTCTACTCCCTGGCCGGCGGGGTCGTCCAGGGTCCAGTCGAGGTAGCGCTTGCCGGGGAAGATGGGGCAGACGTCGCCGCAGCCCATGGTGATGCAGACGTCGGAGGACTGGACGGCCTCGACCGTCAGCACCTTGGGGGTCTCGGCCGCGAGGTCGATGCCGACTTCCCTCATGGCTTCGACCACGGCGGGGTTGACGGAGTCGGCGGGGGCGGATCCGGCGGAGCGGACCTCGACCCTGTCGCCGGCGAGGTGGGCGAGCCAGGCGGCGGCCATCTGGGAGCGGCCGGCGTTGTGGACGCAGACGAACAGGACGCTGGGCTTGTCGGACACCGTGATGGTTCCTTCTCTCGGGGAAACCAGACCCTGGTAACATATCAGCCTATGCTGATATCACTTGACACTGACGTGATCAAGCTCCTCGCCGATCCCCTGCGGGCGCAGATCATCGGCTTGCTGGCGCGGGAGTCGCTGTGCGTCTGCCACCTCGTGGAGGAGACCGGCGCCCAGCAGACGAACGTCTCGAATCATCTGCGCGCCCTGCGCCAGGCGCGGCTCGTGACCACCGAGCGGGTCGGCCGGTTCACCTACTACCGGCTCAGGCCCGAACCCCTCGCCGCGCTCTCCGCACAGCTCGGCGAGCTCGCCGACGCCGCCCGCGCCGAACCCCCGAAGAGGCCCTGCCCGTGATCCCCTCGCTGCCCCGCCGCGCGTTCGCCGAGGCGCTCGGCACCCTGCTCCTCGTGACCGTCGTGGTCGGCTCGGGGATCATGGCCCAGACCTTGTCGCCGGACGACGTCGGCCTCCAGCTCCTGGAGAACTCGACCGCGACCGTGTTCGGCCTGGCCGCGCTGATCCTGATCCTCGGGCCGGTCTCCGGCGCGCAGTTCAACCCGGTCGTCACGCTCGCCGACTGCGTGCTCGGCGACCGTCCGGTCAAGGAGCTCGCGGTCTACGTCCCGGCGCAGATCGCCGGGGCGATCGGCGGCTCGGTCCTGGCGAACCTGATGTTCGACCTGCCCGCCGCCACCGCCTCCACCACCGACCGGACCCACGGCCACCTGTGGCTGGGCGAGGTCGTCGCCACCGCAGGGCTGATCCTGCTGATCTTCGCGCTGGTCCGCACGGAACGCGGCGCGGCCATCCCCGCGGCCGTCGGCGCCTACATCGGGGCGGCCTACTGGTTCACCTCCTCCACCAGCTTCGCCAACCCGGCCGTGACGGTCGGCCGCGCGTTCACCGACACCTTCGCCGGGATCAGGCCGGGATCCGTCCCGGGGTTCGTGGTCGCCCAGCTCGTCGGCACGGCCGTCGGTATCGGGCTGGTGCTGGTCCTGTATCCGCGGGGTCAGGTTTCGGACGCCGGAGAGGTCGAAGCGCTCGCCGAGCAGCGTCCCTAAGGGCTGGTGTCCGGAAGGTGGGTCCAGTCGGGCAGGCGGTCGAGGGACCAGTGCCGCCTGACCTGGGCGACCGTGGTGAGGGCGTTGCCGCCGATCTGCCCGATGCGGTCGCGGGTGTGGGCCAGGTCGTCGAGGGACGCGCCGTGCTCGTCCGAGGTCAGGGTGGTCTGGTTGACGCGGTGGGCGAAGATCCCGCAGACGGTGTCGAGCCGGAACAGATGGCTGGCGAAGACGAGCGCGTCGGGGGCCGCCTGGGTGAGGACGCGTTCGCCGAGCAGGCGCAGCGGACCGTACTCGGGGACCGCCTCGGTGCGGATCAGATCCGGGAGGCGCCCGTCGGACGCGCCGCTGAGCCGGACCAGCTCCCTGGCCACCAAGATCCCGGTCATCTCGGCCAGCGGCACCCCCTGTCCGCGACCGCGCGACACCTGGCTGACCCCGGCCCGCGCCGTCCGCAGCAGATCGCGGGGGATGCCGCCCGCCAGGATGTTGAACAGGGCGGTGAACGGCACCGGCAGCCCGATCACCCGGGAGCTGAGCAGCAGGGTCGAGGCCCCGAGGTCGAGGGGCGACAGGCGGATCGTCTCGTCGATGGCGCTGTCGAAGGCGTCCTTGCCGCGGCCCAGGCCGGCGCTGCGCAGCGCCTCGTCCGAAGCCGTGATCACGAACAGGCAGTGCGGGACGTCGAAGACGGCCTTGAGCTCGTTGAGGAACTCCGCGGCCTTGTCGGGCGGGTGGATCCGGTCGAGTTCGTCGACGCCCACGACCAGCCGCAGGCTGTGCCGGCGGGCCTCGTCGGAGACCTCCGCCAGGAACCCGCAGAGCGCGTGCACGATCTCCGGGTAGCTGAGCGGCTGACGGGCCGAGCTCACCGAACGTTTCCTGGCCAGCTTGACCGACTTCCAGCCGGCCTCCCACCCGGTCTCGCCGCCCACCGTCTGCAGAAACCGGATCTCCCGCAGGTGCCGCTGGGCGGGCCGGTGCAGCCGGGCCAGCGCGGGGTGGCGGGTCGCCTCGCAGACCTGGGTGAACAGATGGAGCATGAACTCCCGGCGGTCGTGCACCACCGGCGCGCTCACCTGGATGCCGAGCACCGACGGCTGGGAGCAGAAAGTCCGGAGCAACTGGGACTTTCCGACGCCGCGCGGGCCGGCCAGCGCGATGCTCCCGCCGTCCATGCCGTGGGTGACGGCCCTGAGGTCGTCGTCCGCTGACGTCCGGGAGTGCTGCGGGGTGGCCCGCACCCGCTGGAGTTCCGCCGCGTCATGCGCCCCGATCCGCAGGACGGTGCCGTACTGCGGCACCAGCATCCGGTTCAGCGCCTCGCGCAGATTCCCCAGCAGGGCCCGCGAGACCGCGTCGCGCCAGGCTTGGGCCGTTTCGCCCACCCGGCCGCGGAACCGGGCGCGGTCCAGGTGGAACGCCGCGAGGACCGCGCCCATGAGGATCGGGGTGACGGTGAGGAAGACCCACCAGCCCCACGGGTAGGCGTCGGTGTCCTTGTTCGAGGGCGCGTTGTGGTCGTAGATCCAGGCCAGGTCCTGCGACGCGAAGCCGAGCGCCGCTCCGGGCGCGAACACCAGGGCGAGCGCGACCGGCCATTCGTCCTCGGTGGAATGTTCGACGTAGTCGGCGTAGCCGGTGAGCGCCACGACGATGCCCACGATGATCGAGATGATCACGACGCCCGTGATGACCGCGAGGAGGGTCTGCTTGCCCAGCTCCGTCATCAGCAGGGCCTTCTTCTCCTTGAGCGCGTCCTCCTTGGCGACCGACCAGCCGACGAGCACGGCCGCCCCGAAACAGGTGACGGCGACGAAGGCCACCGACGCGACGAACCACGGCCGCAGCCGCCTCCACCGGCGGGCGGCCGCGTAGTTCGCCTCGGCGTCCGCCGCGCCGTCCAGGACGAGGTTCTTCGCCTCCTCGTCCCGGATCTCCGCTTCCAGCCTGGTCCGCAGCGCCTGCTCGTACTGGGTCGGCGAGCCGGTCCGCCCCAGCAGCCCCGCGAACTCCTCCGCCCGCAGCCCCTCGGCGACCGCGTCGTCGAACACCCGCCCACGCGTCAACCGCGCCACCCGCTCACCTCCCGGAGCCGCCACAAGATGATCTCCTCAGCAGAGTTCATCCCGTCTTCCGCCGATTCCGCAGCCCTCCGGCGAAGACGACCGGAAGCGGCCGCCGGTCAGGAAACCGGTGCGCGGGTCAGATGGTCGCGGAGGTGGGTGATGACGTCGCGGGCGTCGGCTTCGATCCCGGACAGGAAGGTCGAACGGCGGCGGCGGAGCACCGGGAGGGCCAGGGCGTAGAGGCCGGGGGAAGGGGTGACGCCGCCGTCGTGGCGGAGGCGGCCCTTGGGGTCGAGGACGGGGACGTTCAGCCAGGAGTGGTCGGGGCGGAAGCCCGTCGCCCAGACCACGGTGCGGAACTCGCCGCGCCGCAGGTCGACACGGAGCCTGGTCGAGGCGGGCAGAGCGGTCGGCGGGAGACGTTCGCCGCCGCCGTCGCCCGCCCAGGCGTCGAAGGAGTCGAGGAGCCGCTCCAGCTTGAGATCGCCGAGGGCGGCGACGTTGCGCAGGCCGCCGGAGAACAGGGCCTCGCCGTCGCGGACGGCGGCGAGACGTCCGACCAGCTCGACGCCCAGACCCGTCAACGCGTTGAGGTCGAGGGTCTCGGTTCCGCCCGCGAGCTGCGGCGACGGCAGCCCGCGAGCCCGTTCGAGATCGTCGAGCTCGTCATGGCGCTGATCCCACAGACCGGAGGACTCCATCCACCACAGGACGTCGCGGCCCCGGTAGCGGCGCGGCATCCGGACGTGCTCGCCCGTCGCGAGGGTGACGGGACGGCCCGAACGCCGCAGCTCCGCGGCGAGCTGCACCCCGGTGGCCGACGCCCCGACGACGAGCACACCGCCGTCCGGAAGCCCCGACGGATCCCGGTAGCCGAACGGCGTGATCTGCTCGACGCCCGCCGGAAGGTCGAGGCGCGGCACGACCGGGACGTTGCAGGCGCCGCTCGCGAGGACCACCGTCCGGCAGCGGATCACCCCCTGGTCGGTCGTCACCTCGTAGCCGCCGCCGACGGGCTCGACCGAGGTGACGGTCACGCCCGTCCGGACGGGCGCGGCCGACACCTTCGCGTAGCCTTCGAGGAAGTCGGCGACCTCCCCCGCGGTCTGGTAGCCGTCCGGGTCGGGGCCGTCGTAGGCGTGGCCGGGCAGCCGGGTCTGGCTGTTCGGGGTGAGCAGCCGCAGCGAGTCCCACCGCTCGCGCCGCCAGGAGTTGGCGACCTCGCCGCGCTCCAGGACGACATGGTCGAGGGACGCGGCGGTGAGGAAGTGGCTCGCGGCGAGGCCGGCGTGCCCGGCTCCGACGACGACCGTCGTGACGTGCTCGATGGTTCTGCCCTACGCGACTTCGACGGTGACGTTGGTGGGGTTGGTGAGGGCGTCGTAGACGGCCGAACGCTTCTGCGACTGGGCGACGAGCGCCTGGATCTCCTGCTCGGTGGCGTCGGCGTCGATCGTGAAGGTGACCTTGATGTCGTTGAAGCCGTTGCGGACGTCGGCGTCGGCGCCGAGGATCCCCCGGATGTCGTGGGCGCCCTCGACGGACGCCTCGACGGACCTGAGCTGGATGCCGCGGTTCTGCGCGACGGACGCGACACCGGCGGTGAGGCAGCCGACGAGCCCGACGAGCAGGTACTCGATGGGGGTGACGCCGTTGTCCTCGGCGGCGAAGACGGCCGGATGGTCGGCCTCGAAGACCGATTCCTCCTTGTGGGACTGCTCCTGGCCGAGGCCGAAGAACGGCTGGATGCGGGTGGTGCTGTGGACTCCGTCGCGCCAGGTGGAGGTGGCCTTCCAGGTGAACTGGGCGGCTTCGGGGGCGGCCTTGAGCGCCTCGCGGGCGTCCAGCAGCGCCTGGACGTTCACTCCGTTGGAAACAGTGGTCATGGGTGCCCGTCGCTCCTCGTGCTTATTGCCTTGATTCCCTACATGATTACTTGACAATACACCTGGTGGGGCGGGCACCATAGGGGTATGGAGGAGCATCCGAAGACGATTTCTGCGGGCTCCGCGGGGACCGTCGAGACCAGGTATCTCGACCTTCCCGAACCGGTGCGGCTGGACTGCGGGCGGTCGCTCCACCCCGTCCGGGTGGCCTACGAGACCTACGGCGAGCTCTCCCCCGCCCGCGACAACGTGATCCTCGTCTGCCACGCGCTCAGCGGAGACGCGCACGCCGCCGGGATCTCCCGCGTCCCGTCCGCCGGCAGCACCCGTGACGGTTTCGGCGCCGACGGCACCGACGGCACTGCCGGTCTCGGCTGGTGGGACGGCATGATCGGCCCCGGCAAGGCGTTCGACACCGACCGCTTCTTCGTCGTCGCGACCAACCTCCTGGGCGGATGCGGCGGCACGACGGGGCCGTCCTCGACCGACCCGGCGACCGGGCTCCCCTACGGGGCGGACTTCCCCGTCGTCACGGTTCCCGACATGGTCCGCACCGAACGGGCCTTCCTCGACGCCCTCGGCATCACACGGCTCGCGGCCGTCGCGGGCGGCTCGCTCGGCGGGATGCGGGCCCTCGAATGGGCCGTCCGCCACCCCGCCGACGTCGACGCGATCATCGTGATCGCCAGCACGCACGCCCTCCACCCGCAGGGCGTCGCCTGGAACGCGATCGCCAGAGAGGCGATCCTGCGCGACCCCGGCTGGCAGGACGGCCGGTACTACGGCACCGGCCGCCGTCCCGACGCCGGGATGGGCGTCGCCCGGATGGTCGGGCACATCACCTACCTGTCGCCGGCCGCGCTGGAGACCAAGTTCGGGCGGCGCCTCCAGTTCGCCGACGAGCCCCGCCACACACTGACCGAGCCGGAGTTCGAAGTCGAGAACTACCTGCGCCACCAGGCCGAAGCGTTCGTCCGCCGCTTCGACGCCAACACCTACCTGTACACCTCGCGCGCCCTCACCTACTTCGACCTGGCCCGCGAACACGGCGGCGGCTCCCTCGCCAAAACACTGGAAAGGGTCAGGGCGCGGACCCTGCTGATCTCGTTCAGCTCCGACTGGCTGTATCCGCCGTCCGCGTCGGCGGAGATCGCGGACACGCTCCGGGCGCTCGGCAGGCCCGTCGAATCCCACGTGATCGACGCCCCCTACGGGCACGACTGCTTCCTGCTGGAGGAGGCGGCGCAGACGCCGATCGTCCGCAGGTTCCTCCACCGCGAAAGAGAGAGCACGTGACCGCAGCAGAGCAGGACCGCGCGTTCGGGTTCGAGACCCGGCAGCTCCACGCCGGGCAGCGGCCCGATCCGAACACCGGGGCGCGGGCCGTGCCGATCTTCCAGACGACGAGCTACGTGTTCGAGGATCCGGAGTCGGCGGCCGCCTACTTCAACCTCCAGGAGTACGGGAACACCTACTCGCGGATCATGAATCCGACGGTCGCGGTGTTCGAGGAGCGCGTCGCGAACCTGGAGGGCGGGGTCGGCGGCGTCGCGTTCGCCAGCGGCATCGCCGCGCAGGCCGCGGCGCTGTTCACGCTGCTGGAGCCCGGGGATCATGTGGTGGCGTCGTCGGCGCTGTACGGCGGGACGGTCAACCAGCTCAAGCATCTGCTCCGCAAATCGGCCGTCGCCCTCGACTTCGTCGACCCCGACGACCCGGACGCCTGGCGCGCGGCCGTCCGCCCGCAGACCAAGGCGTTCTTCGCCGAGACGATCGGCAACCCGGCCGGGAACGTCCTCGACATCGAGACCGTCGCCGGCATCGCCCACGACCACGGCCTCCCCCTGATCGTCGACAACACGTTCGCGACGCCGTACCTGTGCCGGCCGATCGACTGGGGCGCTGACATCGTCGTCCACTCGGCGACCAAGTTCCTCGGCGGGCACGGCACCAGCATCGGCGGGATCGTCGTCGAGGCGGGTACTTTCGACTGGTCCAACGGGCGGTACCCGGTGGTCGCCGAACCGTCCCCCGCCTACCACGGGCTGAAATTCCATGAGACGTTCGGCATGTACGGCTATCTGATGAAACTCCGCGCCGAAACACTCCGCGACCTCGGGGCGGCCCTCGCCCCGCTCAACGCGTTCCTGTTTCTCCAGGGACTGGAAACACTGTCGTTGCGGATGGACCGGCACGTCGCGAACGCCACGACCGTCGCGGAGTTCCTCGACGCCCACGACCTCGCCGCCAACGTCAGCCATCCGGGGCTGCCGTCCAGCGCCTACAAGCCGCTCGTCGAGAAATATCTGCCGCGCGGCGCGGGCGCCGTCTTCTCCTTCGCCTGCGCGGGCGGCCGCGACGGCGGCCAGAACCTCATCCGCGGGCTGTCCCTCTGGTCGCATCTCGCGAACGTCGGCGACGCGAAAAGCCTCGTCATCCACCCGGCCAGCACCACCCACCGCCAGCTCGCCGACACCGAACTCGCCGCGGCGGGCATCGCGCCCGGCACCGTCCGCCTCTCCGTCGGCCTGGAATCCATCGAAGATCTACTATGGGATCTGGAGCAGGGCTTCGCCCACGTCCGCAAGGGAGTCTCCGCATGAGCCGCCAGAACCCCCTGGACATCCAGCGGATCCTCACCACCGCCAGGACCGTCGCGATCGTCGGCCTGTCGGGCAACGAACTGCGGGCCAGCAACTTCGTCGGCTACTACCTCCAACGGCACGGCTACCGCGTCATCCCGGTGAACCCCCGCGAACCCGAAATCCTCGGCGAACGCTCCTACCCTTCCCTCCTCGACGTCCCGGAACCGGTCGACGTGGTCAACGTCTTCCGCGCCCCCGACGCCCTGCCCGCCATCGCCGCCGACGCGGTGACGATCGGCGCCAAATCCCTCTGGTGCCAGTTCGGCGTCGTCAACGAGGAGGCCAACCAGATCGCCGAGTCAGCCGGCCTGACCGTCGTCGCCGACCTCTGCATCAAGATCGAACACGCCCGCTACAGGGGCCGCATGCACTGGCTGGGCTTCAACACCCACCGCATCACCTCCCTCAGATCACAAAGCTAATTCCGCCTTCGAGTCTCGGTGCCGGGATTCCGGTAGGCGGCGGGCTCGCCAGCAGGGCTTCCCTCAGGTCGGGACGGCGGAGAAGATCAACGAACTCCGAGCCGAGGACGAGCTTGAGCCCGTCGCTGTGGGCTTGCCGGAGCATGGCCTGGCAGACGTCGACCATAGGCCGGTTCCAGATCAGGTGGATGAGATTCGTCTTCTCCCGCTCGTCCAAGCGGCCGTCGGCGCGGAGCCATTCACGCAGGTGGAGCTGGAGATCGTATGCGACCCACATACGGCCTTCTGGAAGACGCCTTTCGTTGAGGCCGCACACATTGATCGTGGCGGTTCCCTTGGCCGTCTCGGACATGTATTCCCCGGTACTGAAGGAGAGTTCGAGATGGTCGAACGGGTCCTCGGCCGTCGGGTCGATGAGCAGCGGGCAGCCCTGCTCGTCAACGGGGAACTGGTCGCGCTTGAAATGGCTGTTGCAATGGGTGCAGGCCAGCAGATGGTTCAGCCAGTCGAATGTGCGCAGCGGATTGCGGGACACCGGTTCGAAATGGTCGATGGCGGTTCCCGCACTGTCTCCGCAGAACATGCAGTACTCACGGCCGGGGGCCATGCTCCGCAGAACATCGTCCAGTTGCTGGCGGGTGTTCCTGCGGACGGTCGTGTGCTTCCACAGCTCCTGGGCACGTTTCTTACGCTCCGCCGCCTTGGCGATCTCTTCGGTGTATCCGGCCATGGCCGTGACGACCGTCGGGGGCAGGGGGTGCCGGTCGATCCGGATCATTCGCCGGCCGCTCCCCCGTCACGCAGCACCGCACCTAGCTCGAGACTTCGGGTGGCGGGTGAACTGCGTAGTTTCTTCCTGATCGCTTGGTATTGAACGGTCTCGGCCTCCGTCGCCGTCCCCTTGATGACTTTCAGCTCGAGTCCTGTCAGTTCGCGCCGCATCCGGCGGGCGACGGTGGAGAACGTGGAATCGATCCCGAAGATCTCCGAGACGACGGCGTCGTCGGCGCTGCCGTAGACGACCCGTTCCCAGAGGTCCTCCGAGACCACCTCCGGGCTCGCCTCCTCGTCCGGGCCGGGAAGGCGGATCAGCCCGCCCGGGTCAGCGTCCTGACAGACGTAGGGACTGTGCGTGGTGACGATGAACTGGACGTTCGGGAAATGCGTCTTCAACCACCAGCCGATCCGCTTCTGCCAGGCGATGTGCAGGTGCGCGTCGATCTCGTCAATGATGACGACCCCGGCCGCCGGAACCGTCGGAGTCTCCTCGTCGTACGCGATCGCGAGTTCGGCGAACGCGTCGTGGATCTGCTTGAGAATGTCGACGACCAGCGCGACGACCGTTCGGTAGCCGTCGCTCATGCCCGTCAGGGGAAAGCTACGGCCACCTTTGACGACTTGGAGCCCGTCAGAGTCGACACGATCGAAGGTGTGCCCGTCGGGAAGCATGTCGTCGGAAAGGATCTCAAGGACCACCTCGACGAGCTTCGCAGCGGCCTGGTGCCCTTCAAGGGCTCTCGTCTTCTGCTCGATCAGCCACGCGACGCCCTCCGATAGCGCGGCGTCCTCGTAGAAGAGACTCGCGAATCTGGCGACCTGACGAGGCCCTCGCACCAGGCCCCGCGCATCGCCGGAAAGCCTCCGGAACGGGCCGTACGCGGCGCAGAACCAGCCGTGTGGGTTCTGGAACCACGGCCCCTCCAGGGCCTTCGGCTCCACGAACCGGTCGACAGCGAGATAGGGCTGCGTGCCGACGAGGCTGAAGTCGTCCGGCAGCCTCCAGGTCAGACCGAGCGCGGGGGCGGTGATGGGGTTCTCCCCGTAGGTCGGCTGGCCGCCGATCGACCATTTGTCGTCACGGTCATAGGCGATGGCGATCATCGCCCGTGCCTCGGACGAACCTGTGCTCACCCAGTTGGCGAAGTCCGGCATCAGAGCGAGGGCCGTGTTCGGGCCACCGATGACGAGCGCGATCGCTCTGAGCAGCGAGGTCTTGCCCGTCCCGTTCCGACCGGCGAGGACGGTCCAACCGGCGTAGGTGCCATCGGGACGCACGAAGCTGAGGTCCACGGAACGGGGCCCGGTGAAGCCCTTGATATCCCTGAGCCGCACGCGCGTGATGTACACGGAGCGGACTACGGCGGTCTCGCTAGTCTTGGCGGGAAGACCAAGGTGAACGCGGTACGCACGGAGGCGGTAGGCGGATGACCGAAGTGGCGGCGCGACTCGCGGTCGAGCTGGATGACCAGGGCTTTGACGCGGGCGTCGAAGCGGAGACCCTGTCCGCCGCCCATTTGCCGTTCGACCCCAAGCACATCAAGGTCACCACCGAACCGATGGTCGTCAGCAACCTGCTGCGACGCCTCGAGAAGAACCGTCTCGACCTCCAACCGGACTTCCAGCGTCTGACCGGCGTGTGGGACGACACCCGGCAGAGCCGCCTCATCGAGTCGCTGCTGTTGAAAATCCCGCTGCCGACGTTCTATATGTCGGAGGGCCCCGGTGACGCTCTCACCGTCGTCGACGGCATCCAACGGCTCAGCACGATCGCCCGCTTCGTCAAGCCTGGGCTGACCGACGCCGAGCCGCTCCGGCTCAAGGGCCTTGAGTACCTCGACTTCGAGGGCAGAACCTTCGATGAGCTGCCGGATGACCTCCAGGACGACATCCTCGAGGCCAAACTGACGGTGAACCTCATCATGCAGGGCACCCCCGAGCAGGTGATGTTCAACATCTTCGCCCGGATCAACACCGGTGGGCAGCCGCTGAGCCTCCAGGAGCTTCGGCACGCCCTCATCCCGGGCAGGACGCGAATCCTGCTGCGAGAGCTCGCGGATTCCGAGGCGTTCTTGACGGCGACGCAGCACAGCATCAGCCCGACCCGCATGGCCGACCGTGAGATGGTGCTGCGCTTCCTGGCGTTCCGGCTCACCGACCCGTCCGAGTACCGCAAGGGCGACCTCGACGCGTTCCTGCGCGACGCGACCCACAAGCTCAACAACGTCGACGAGCCGACGCTCGAACGGCTCAAGGAAGAATTCCACGCCTCAATGGCGCTAGCCGCCGCGATCTTCAACGAGCACGCCTTCCGCAAGCTGTACCGCGGCCAGACCCGACGGCAGCCCATCAGCAAAGCCCTGTTCGAAGCGGTGTCCGTCGGCCTCGCCGACAACCTCCCGGACCGCGATGTTCTGATCGACCAGCGGTTCGAGGTGCAGGAGCGCTACATGGACCTGATGGAGGACGTCGACTTCTTCCAGTCGATCTCGGTCGGTATCGGCGACACCGGCCGAGTCCAACGCAGGTTCACCACGCTGCGCGAGATGTTCCAGGAGGTCGTGGACGAGGCCCGCTGATCCGGTTGGATGGGCGGGTGGAGAAGTACGCGGAGCTGCTGGGGCGGCTCGGAGATCTGAAGGTCGCGCTCGGGGATTTCGCGATGGGGCCGAGGTTCCGCAAGGAGCTGCAAGCGTATGTCTCGGAGCGGCTCGACGGGTTCGAGGACGAGTCGCAGGTGAACACGCTGATCGACACGTTCGTGCTGCAGGTGCCAGTGAAGGGCGGCGGGACGGTCGTGGAGCGGTTCGCGGCGACGCATCCGGGGTTGACCGGCGAGGAGCGGGAGCTGCTGCGGTCGTGGACCGACCCCGTCCAAGGCGTCTTCGAGATCGTCGAGCGGACGGGCGACGGCGGTGTCGTCGGGCGGAACCTGTTCAACGAGCTGACCTACGTGATCCGCTCCAACATGGGGGCGGCCGGTCTGGCGGCGTTGGATCCCGGGGTGCTGTTCGCCGGGAGGCTGGCGCCCGTCCTGGACGACTGGATGATCACCGGTCCGGCGCTCGTCTACCGGACGCCCGTGGAGAAGGCCCAGATCAGGGCGCGGCTGCCGGAGTTGGTGCTGGCTCATCCGCGCGAGGTGTTCCGCAATCCGGAGAAACTGGCGGCCGGGCGGGAGATGCAGGCGGAGCAGCGGCGGGCGTTCCTCGACCTGTACGGGGACGATGTGCTCATCGTCCCTGCCGGGGAGGCCCCGGTGCGGGCGGCGGCCGTCTACCGGCGCGTCCAGGAGTGGCACGGGGTGGCGGACGCGTCGGTGCCGCCGATGCCGTTCCCGGAGGAGTGGGACGCCGCCGACAGCGTCGCGCTGATCTTCGACGAGGTGGACGGGCTCGGCTTCTACCTCCACTACGCGAAGGCACAACGGGCGTTCGCTGACCCGGCGTTGATCGCGAAGCGGGAGTTCCGGGACGTCGTCACCGCCTACCTGCGGGACGAGCCGAGCCCCGTCCCGATCTCGCGGCTGGTGCGCGACGCCGCCCCCGCCGACGTCGACAAGGTGTTCCAGAAGCTGCTGAACAAGCCGGGCTTCGGCTGGGACCGCGACGGCGAGCAGCTGCTGCGCCGCCACAAGGCATCCTGGTACGACGATCCGCCGCTGCCCCGCACCGTCCCGGCCCCCGCGGTGGAGGCGCCACGGCCGACCGCCCGTCCGAAGCCGAAGCCGGGCCCATCGCCGCTGCGGGCGGTGAACGAGACCGCCGCGTCCGCCCCGCTCATCGGACGCCTCGTCGCGTTCACCGGCTGGCTCGGCGCAGGCCGCAAACTCACCCAGAAGGGCCACCTGACCCTCAAGGACGCCCGCGAGCTGGTCGCGCTCCTCACGACGGCCGACACCATCGACCCGGTGATCGGCGACAAGGTGTGGAAGACGCAGTCGAGCGACGACCTGTGGGGCCTGCGGAAGGTCGTCGGCGTCGCCAAGGCCGTCCGGCTGGCGCGCGTGACGGGCGGCCGGCTCGTCCCGGTGAAGAAGAACGCCGCCCTTCTCGACCAGCCCGGCGAACTCCTGGGCACGATCCTCACCGCGCTCCCCGGCCTCGCCCCGGCCCTGTTCCCTGACCGCTGGGAGAGCCTGACCGGCGAGGAGTTCGACCGCGTCGCCCCCGCCGTCCTGTCCCGCCTGTACCGCGCGAACGCCCCGGTGCCCCTGTCCGACCTGAAGGACCTGGCGTGGACGGTAGCGACGACCGCGTACTGGCTCGACGACATCCCCGACGTCAAGCTCGGCACTCTGCGGAGCTTCGGCGACCGCGACGTCCGCATCCTCGCCGAGACCCTCCATGATCTCGGCCTCACCGCCGCCGCGGACCCGATCACCCTGTCGGATCTGGGCCGCTACGTCCTGGCCCGCCATTTCGGCGCCCCGCTCCCCGGCGACCCCGTCCACCAGCTGAAGATCACCCTGGACGGCAGTGCCGACCCGCAGATCTGGCGGCGCGTCCTCGTCCCCGCGACGGCGCCCCTCACCCGCCTCCACACGATCATCCAGGATGCTATGGGCTGGGAGTTCTCCCACCTGCACGCGTTCACGGCCGCCGACGGCACCACCTACACCGAACCCGGTATGCACGACCTGCCGTTCCTCGACGAAACCGGCGTCAACCTCTCCGCCCTCGGCCGCCGGTTCACCTACGAGTACGACTTCGGCGACGGCTGGACCCACACCATCGAAGTCGAAGCCACCCTCCCCGCCGACGAAAGCACCGCCTACCCGCTCTGCACCGCCGGCGCGGGCGCCTGCCCACCGGAGGACTGCGGCGGTATCCCCGGCTACTTCCACCTCCGCGAAGCCCTCGCCGACCCCCACCACCCCGAGCACGCCCACTACCTGGAGTGGCTCGACCTGTACTCCCCCACCGACCTCGACCCGGCCGCCTTCGATCCCACCGAAGCCAACAACCGCCTCGGCTGACCCGCATCCACGTTCCCGCTGGGACAACTCGGCCCCCGCCCTGGAACCGACACATGCCAGTGGGTGGCGGGAGCCGGGAACGGGGCACCGTTATCCGGCCTCGCCGCCGTTGTCCTCCTGCGACCGCAGCCGGGCGACGAGGTCGTCCCGGCTGTCTTCCATGAGGGTGTTCCCCCGGGTCTCGCTCACTTCGTCGGGCGCGACCGTGACCCGCCGCGTCGCGCATTCGGCAGGGGAGACTGGGGGGAGGGCGAAGGGGAGGGACCTCCCCCGGTGGCGAAGGGTGCACGCCATGCCGGACATCAGCACGGGCGCAGGACTGCGCGCCGAGCGCGAGGCACGCGGATGGTCGCGGGCCGACCTTGCGCGCCGTCTGCGCGCGGTGGCCAACGAAGCGCTGCCGTCGGACGCCAGCCTCATGGACATGATCAAGCAGTGGGAGGCGGGCAAACACGAGCGGAGCGCCCGCTATCTCCAGCTCTGCCACAAAGTATTCGCTCCGCCCGCCGTACCGGCTGTCGACGATGAGATCGAGGCGCTCGGCCTCGCCCGCCGGGTCGCCGCCAGCGACGTCGGAGAGGAGACACTCACCCACCTGGAACTCGCCTTCGAGGACCTGGCCACCAGCTACTCCCGCACCCCGCCCGCCGAACTCCTCGGCCGAGTCCGCCGGCACCTCGCCTACGTCGGACGGCTCCTCGACGGACGTAAGACCCTTGGCCAGCATCGCCGTCTGCTCGTCACGGGCGGCTGGCTGTCCCTGCTCGCCGCGACCTGCCATGTCGACCTGCACCAGCGGCCGACGGCAGGCGCGCGGTTGCGGACCGCCGTCCAGCTCGCCGAGCAGGCAGGGCATCCTGAGATCACCGCGTGGTGCTTGGAGACCGAGGCGTGGCAGGCCCTGACCGATGGCGACTACCAGCGCGCCGTGACCCTCGCGCAGGCCGCGCAGGGCATCGCGCCGAAGGCGAGTTCCGCCTATATCCAGGCGTCCGCGCAGGAAGGGCGGGCCTGGTCGCGGCTCGGAGACCACCGGCAGACCCATCTCCTGCTCGACCGGGTGACCGGCATCGCGGGCGGCCTGGCCACGCCCGACAGGCCCGAGCACCATTACCGGTACGACCCGGCCAAGGCCACCGCCTACGCGGCCACGACCCTCGCCTGGCTCGGAGACCCTGCCGCCGAGCCGCTCGCCCGGCAGGTCCTCGCCCACATGCAGGCGCCGCCCGACGGGCCGCCCCGTCTTCGCCGCGCGGCGTCCGCCCGCCTTGATCTGTCGCTGGCGCTGATCGCTTCGGGTGAGGCGGACGAGGCCGCGCGCGAGACGCTGACGGCCGTCACGAGCGGACTGCTCGTCCCGTCGAACTACTGGCGGGCGGCAGAGGTGATCGACGCCGTCGAGACCAGGCGTCTGCCCGAGGCCGCAGACCTGCGCGAGGCCTACCGCGACTTCTGTTCGCCCGCTCCCCCCACCGACCTGCCGGAGACAAACTGACCGTCGCCTACGCGGCGCGACGTCTTCACTTCGACGGGGCCGGCTTACCGACCCAGCGTCGTACGCCTGACCCACTCCGAGTAGTACGTGGACCCGTCAACGGGCGCCGCGGTGAACTCCGCGGCCCCGCCCCACGGGTGGACCTCAGCGAGGTGCCGCTCCAAGTCGGTGCGCCGTTCGCTGGTCGTCTTCAGCTGGACGACCCACTCTTCGCTCTCGCCGAACTCGCCGTTGTGCCACCACGCCGCCGCGACCGGGCCTGTCACCTGGCCCGATGCGGCGAACTTGTTGTGTACGGCGGAGCGCAGTACGGCCAGCGCCTCGGCTCTCGTACCTGTGGCCGTCGTGACGTTGAGGATGTCGGTCATGAAACGAACCTATGCCGGGCATGACCAAACCAGGGGCCACCTAGCCGTCCACCGAACCGGCCTCGCCGTCCTGCACACGCTCTCAAGGCCTGGGCGCACTCCAGTCCTGTCGCGAAACCACCGACCCCATCGACATCTCCCTCACCTGGGAGCAGCTCGACCTCGACATCGACTGAAACGGCCGAGAGGGATTTGGGCGGGTCTAGGTCGCGATCTCCCAGATGTGTCCGGCGGGGTCGCGGAAGCTGGCGGTGCGGGGGCCCCACGGGCGGTCCATGGGGCCGTTCAGTAGTTCCACGCCGCGTGCTTGCAGGGTTGCGCAGAGCGCGTCGACGTCGTCGACGTGGAGGGTGAGCTGGAAGCGGGAGCCGGAGTCCGGTGGAGCCACCGTCGCGGGTTCGATGAGTTCGGGAGCCGCCTCGACCCGCAGCAGATTGATCAACATGCTGCCGAACTTGAAGACCGCCGAGTCGTCGTCCGCGAAATACACGGGAAGCTCGAACGCCTCCCGGTAGAAGCGCTTACCCGCCTCCAGATCCTCGAAGAACAAGGTGATGGCGGCAACGCCCGTCGGCCATGCTTCCACGTCAACCCTCCTTGGCGAGGCCACCAAGTTACTCGCCGGCTCGGCTCCGTGGCCATGAGATTCCGCTAGGTGAGGGGGGTTTGGTCTGTTTGGTGGGCTAGGGCTTCTAGTTCGAGGAGGGCGTGGTCGGTGGCTGTTTCGGCGGCGAAATCGGCGGCTAGGCGTTGTGCGGAGCGCAGGTAGGAGGGGTCGGTGAGGACCTGGTGGACGGCGGCGGCGATCGTCCGGGGTGAGGCGGTTTTGCGGATCGTCTTTCCGGCTCCCAGGAGTTCTATGTGACGGGCCACCTCGATCTGGTCGCGGCCTAGGGGCACGCAGACCAGGGGGACGGCCGCGGCCAGGGATTTGACGGCCGTCCCGTGGCCCGCGTGGGTGATCGTCAGCGCGGCGTGCCGCAAGGCGGCGCTGTGCGGAGCCGAACGGGTGACGAGGACGTTCGCGGGGGCCTTGACCGTGGCGGGATCCACCGCGGGACCGGTGGTCAGCAGCCCGCGGACCGGCAGGGTTCCCAGCGCCTCGGCGATGCGCTCCAGTACGTCGCGCTGGTTCATGAACGACGAGCTCAGGCCGACGAGCACCAGCGGGGCGTCGCCCTCGGGCAGCACGAGCTCGTCCGTCCAGGCCGGATCGTCCAGCCGCGCGCCGACATGGCGCACGTTCGGCGGGAAACGACGGGCCTCGTGGTCGAGGGAGCGCGGCGACAGAACGAGCATACGGTCGACGCGTTCGAACGCCTCGATGACGGAACCGACCGGCGGCAGGCCGAGGCCGGTGCGGGCGGCGTTGACCGCGGGAAGCCCCTTCTTCCAGGGCAGGACCGCCAGACCGGCGACGGCCTTGTCGCGGAGCCGGCCGAGCGGGCCTCGCGCCGGAGCGAACCCGGGGCCGAAAGGCGGCGCGCCCTCGGCGGGCAGCGGGTAGATGGTGGTGACCAGGGAGGCGAGCGGAACCCCGGCCGCCTCGCCCGCCGCCAGCGCCCCCACAAGCACATAGTCGGCCACCAGGACGTCGGCGGGACGGGCGCGCAGCTCGGCCGCGGTGTCGCGCGCGTAGCCGGCCGCCGGGCCGCAGACGATGTTGTCGCGCAGTCTGGCGAAGGCACCGATGGGAGTACGCGCCTCGAAGTCCCGGATGACGTCCTTGGCCGGATCCGACGGATCGCCGTTGGGCGCGGTCGTCCAAGCGATGTGCTCCAGCCCGGCGGCGGCCACCTCGTCGCGCAGGCCGGCGTCGGCGAGGACGCGCACCCGGTGGCCGCGCTCGCGCAGAGCCCGTCCGACCGACAGGACGGGCGGCACGGCCCCACCTCCGGACCAGACGGCGAACAGGAAGTCCTTAGACATCGGTGCTCCTTCGGGGGTCGATCGAGATCAGCAGATCGTGCATGGCGCGCTCCGCGTCCTCGCGCGGCAGGCCGAGGTCGAGACGCCACAGTTTCCAGAGGTAGACGTCGGTGGCGGCGTAGTGGAGGTTCAGTGCGTGCGCCCGCGCCGGCCCCTGCCCGGGAAGACGGTCGGCGAACACCCGCTCCAGCCAGGCACGGTGCTCGCGCCGGGCGTGGGCGGCGGCGCGCTTGGCCAGGGGGACGCGGTCCATCTGCGCGATCCAGAGGACGTTGGCCTCGGGATGGCTCTCGTAGTCGTCGAAGAGCACCGCCACGATCGCCGGTACGTCTCCGACCGGGGCCTGACGCGCGTCGAGCGTCTGCTCGGCGATCCAGTCGGAGACGGCCTCGGCCAGCCCGTCCTTCCCACCGAAACGATTGACGACGGTCTGTACCGATACGCCCGCTTCGCGAGCGATGTCCTGCAGCGTCACCTCGTCATGCCAGTGCCGCGCCCACAGCGTCGCGGCCGCCTGCATCACCCGCAGCCGCGTCACCTCCACGGCCACCGCCCGTGAGCCCATGCTGTACCGCCGCCTACCCTCACTTTCCATGGACTGATCATTACATTCAATTGACCCCCAAGTCCACCCAAAACAGGCCCGTCTTTCGCTTCCGCTCAGACTCCGTTCGATGGGAGACGGCAGCCGTCTCCGGCATTCGGCGCGGCCGCAGGCACGATCGAACTCACTGAGGAGAGCCGCCGTGCACCGAGCCAGGCCCGCCGGCTCGCCTGGGGGCGGTGAAAGATGAACAATTGGTACTTGTCGGCTCTATGCGGGTGTGTCCCCTTAGCGTGATCCTCGGTTGGGGCGGGGTGGCGGAGGGCGGATGACGAGTCAGATGCTGGAGCGGCGACAACTGCAGGTCGAGCCGAAGTGGTCGCTGCTCCGTGCGCTCGCCGAACGGCGGCTGCTCAGCCTCGTCGCCGCGACGGCCGTCGGGCTGACCGTGCTGGCCGTCACCGACCGGTTGAGTGTTCCGCTCCGGCCGATCCGCACCCTGCAGGGGGCGATCGCCTCCAAAGCCGACTACCTCGACGATCCCGAGGTCAGGAGGCTGCTGCTGGGGCACAACCTGCGGGTCGTGCTGACGAAGACGGGGTCGCGGGAGATCCCGCTGTACGGCACCGAACGGTACGACTTCGCGTTCCCCTCAGGACGTCCGTACGGGCTGAAACTCGTGCAGCATCTGCGGGCGAACCGGATGCGGGCCGAGGAGTACCGGCCGTTCGTCAGCCCGCTGGTCCTTGGCAGTTTCCGCGCGTTCGCGAAAGCGCTGACCAGGGCGGGCGTGGCCGAACCGGTCGGCGGGACCGCCGACACGGCCCTCTACTTCACCCTCGACATGGGCGGATATCTGGATCTGGTGGGCCGGCGAACCAGCTGGAAGGGGCTCGACGGAAGCCTCAACAACAACGGCTGGATCGCCGCCCGGACGTCCGATCTGTGCACGTCCAACGGATCCATCACCTATCTGGGGCTCGTCGCCTATGTGCGTCAGCGGAACCAGGTCACCGGCCCCGCCGACGCGGAGGCCGTCGCCGAGAAGATCCGCGGGCTGATGCAGGTCGACGCGCTCGCCGACGACGACCTGTTCCTCAACTACAAGTCGCCCAGCGGGCCGAGCATCGCACCGATCGTCGCGATCTACGAACACCAGTATCTCGCGTTGCAGCTCGAACGCAGAGCCGCCGGCAAGGAGATCGACCGCGACCGGGTGCTCCTCTACCCGAACCCGCAGATCGTCACCCAGCCCGAGCTGATCTCGCTGCGCGACGGCAGCGGCGCCGACGAGCTGGGCCGCCTCCTGCAGACCGACGAGCCGCTGCGCCGACGCGCCGTCGAACTGGGTTTCCGCCTGCTCGACAAGCAGGCGTTCGGAGAGGAACCCGAGCTGGACGCGCTACTCACCCGCCGCGGCATCCCGCTGCCGCCGTTCCGCGACCTGAGATCCGACAAGACTCCGGGCGGCCGCGCCGAGGCCGACGAGACCATCGCCGACCTGCCCAGCGCCGACATCCTGGAAACGATGATCGGGAAACTCCTCCCCGCCTGCCGGCGGCTGCCATGACGCGCCCGCGGCTGACCGCAGTCGCCATCCTCCTGCTCCTCGTGGTCGGCCTGGCCGTGACCTGCTCCCCCAGGGACAGGCCGACGACCGTCTCGGTGCTGGCCAGCTCCGACCTGCGCGACCTCGAACCGGTCCTGCCGGAGATCGAGGAGGACACCGGGCTGCGGCTCGCGTTCGACTACGCGCCCACCCTCAGCGACAGCGAACTGGAAAGCGGCCGCTACCACCACGACCTGGCCTGGATCTCCTCCGACCGGCTGCTGAAGCTGCGGCTCCAGGCCGCCGGGATCCCGGTGCCGCCGCGGGTCAGCACGATGCTGTCGCCGGTGGCCGTCGGGCTGGCCCCCGAGGCAGCGGCCCGGCTCCGTCAGATGGCCGGGCACACCGAGCTCACCTGGGCCGACATCGCCGACGGGGCGGCGCGCGGGCTCCTGCGGTTCGCGATGGCCGACCCGCGCACC
>NZ_BAAGZI010000009.1:0-42428 GCF_054778695.1 Actinocorallia lasiicapitis | reverse complement strand
GTCACGATCGTGGGACCGCCCGCCGGACTGTCCAGGGCGAGGGTGCCGCCGAGGACGCCGCGCTGCTGGCCGCCGCCGAGACCGCCACGGCCGAGGCCGAGGAACGCGCCACCGTCGCCGAGGGCCAGGTCACCGAAGCCCGCGCCCAGGCCGAGCCCGACGTCGCCGCCGCCCAGGCCGAACGCGACGAGACGATCACCGAGGTTCGCGGGGAAGCCGCCCGGACGGTCGAGGCCGTGAACGCCGCCGCTGACGTCCGGGTGAAGGAGGCCGAGGAAGCCCGCGACACCGCGATCGCCGCCGCCCGCCAGCAGGTCGAGGAGATCACCGCCAGCACTCGCCGCGAGATCGAGGAGGTCCGCGCCGCGGCCGCCCGCGAGGTCGAGGATGCCCGTAAGGTCCAGGCGCTCGCCGAGCAGGGCGCCGCCCGTGCCGGGCAGCTCGCCGAGGACGCCACCCGCCGGGCCGACGGCCTGGAGACCCGCCTGACCGAGCAGCGCGGCACCTACGAGGAGCGGCTGGGCGAGCTCACGCTGGCCCGCGACGACAACCGTGACCGCGCCATGCGCGCCGAGCGCAGCCTGGACAGCGTCGAGACCGCCCTGGCCGAGCAGAAGGCCAAGACCACCGAGCTGGAGGCCGAGGTCGAGCGGCTCACCCTCGAACTCGCCGCCCGCCCCGCCGTCCGCAAGCCCGCCAAGGGAGAGTGATCTCATGACCCGCATCAACCTGACCAGCGTCCCGCCGATCCCCGCCCGGCTCGTCCTCGACCTGCACGCCACCGGCGACATGTGCGCCGCGATCGTCTACGAGACCGGCAGCGGCTACCGGGTCGCGCTGCCCGGCAGCTGGGGCGGCGTCCCCGAAGCTGAAGGCCGGCAGCTCGCGGTCCTGTTCGCCGAGGAGCTGCACATCGCCCTGGCCGCCGAGCAGGGCGTCACCGCCCCCGCCGTCACCGCTCCGCCCACCGAGGAGTGGGCGCAGGCCTACGCCGCCGGCGAGCTGGCCGCGCTGTTCGTCCGCGAGCTCGACCGCTCCACCGCCTACCGTCTCAGCGACGATCAGTGCCCCACCTGCGCCATGCGGCTCACCGTCGTCCCGGCTCTGGCCGCCTATGGGCCGCTCTGCCTGGCCGAGTGCCTGCGGCCGACCCTCGGCACCGTCCAGATCCCCGAGGTCCCCACCGAGGTGATCGCCGACCTGTGGAAGCAGGAAGAGGCCGACGTCGACCAGAGCCACCATCCCGTGCTCGTCTACACCGCCGCCGGGGAGTTCCGGATCACCAGCGCGGCCGCGCCCCGCCTGTTCACCGATGAGACCGTGATGTCGGGCGCCCACCTGCAGGCGGTCGCCGACCGGGACATGCAGGAGAACAACCTGGAGCGGGGCTACCTGCTCACCGACGAGGCCGGGTGGCTCGCCTACCAGGCGGCCGAGGCCCGCAAGCGCGTCAACCACCCCGACGAGCACGCCCAGGCCGACGCCGCCCGCGCCGAGCTCGCCCGCGCCCTGGCCGCCCTGGTCTCGCTCGACGGCCCCACCAACGACCCCGACCGCGCGCCCGAGATCGTCGTCGACCTCCACAACCGGAACACCGTCGGCGACGAGGACACCGTCTCCGGACTGCAGGCCGGGCACCTGACCTACATCGCGTCCCTGATCCGCCAGGACCTCGAAGAGCGGTACGGCTACGCCGCCGCCCACGGCCACGAAGGGAACCTGCGGTGAGCAGCCGCGGCGGCCACCCCGGAGACCTCGGCGAACAACTCGTCCTCGGGTTCGACGACGGCCAGGACGACGAGCCCGAGACCCGCCCGGTCCGCCCCGCGTCGAGGCCGATCGTCCCCGCGCCGGCGGCCGCCGACATCGTCGAGGAGGTCGTCGAGCGGGTCGCCGCAGTCATCGAGGAGTTCGGGCAGCTCGGCCTCGACAACGTCCCGCGCGGACGCCAGCGCCGCCCCGCGATCAGCAGCGAGGTGTGGGCCGCCCTGCTGGCCGACCCCGCCACCCGCGCCAGCTACGACAGCAAGATCTACCGCGGCACCTACGCCTGCCAGCCGTTCCTCGGCGCGATCTCAGATTCGGGTCACGGCAAGCTGCGCATCTCCCGCAAGCTGCGCACGTCCGTCCAGGTCGTCACCGCCCACGTGTACGGGTGGCAGCTGCACCACGGGATCATCGCCGCCCGCCCGGGCGAGGACCTGGTGATCGCCCACAAGTGCGACGAGGCCAGCTGCCAACGCCCCGACCACTGGGAGCTCCTCCCCCGCGGCGACAACGCCGCCGACTACATGAACCGCCGCCACGGCGGCCCGCTCGCCGACGTCCGCGGCACCCACGGCCGAGCCGTCGCGATCCGCAACGCCATCCTCACAGCCCACGCCACTGGCACCGACGTCGACGCCGCGTTCGCCGCCGCCCGCGCCGCCGGCCTCGACCCCACCCCCGGCCTGTTCTGAACACTGACCCGATCTCGCGGAGCGACGCCCTGGGTATCCGCGCGTGCCCGCGATATAGTATCCACATGGATACTGGAAGCGGGCCGGAGATGGCGGGCCCGACGAACCCGCTCAACGACCACCGGTACAGCGAGCACGGCTGCTGCGCCGAGTGCATCCAGTGGTGGGACAGCCCTGGCGGCCGCAGCGTCTACCGCATGTGGGAGGACCGGCGGGCCGACATCGAGGCCGACCGGGTGGCGCGCCAGCGCGAGCCATGGCGGCGCCGGGAGGGCGAGCTTCACGGCCAGGACCACGCCGACATCGAGCGCGCGGCCCGCGAGGCCGAGCTGCTGCCCGAGGGCTCCCTCGACGACGAGGAGAACGACGACGGGTTGACGACGGGGTATGTGAAGCCGCCGTCGTTCTCGACGGGCCGGTTGACGACGCGGCAGGCCGATGCGGTCGGGGCGTGGCGGGAAGCGCTGATGGCGGGGGGCGAGGAACGACCGAAGGCCTCGACCAGCGACGTGATCGCCGCGGCGATCGAGGAGATGCTGGCCGTCGCCCCGCCGACCCCGGGCGAGGTCGCCTGGTACACCGTCCGCACCAAGCAGGGGCACCGCGCCGCCCGCAAGCCCGCCGCCCAGGGCGGCACCGGCCGGACGTCCCTGGACGTTCCGCGCCACCACCCGGTGACGTTCTTCCTGCCCCAGTGGTTCGCCGACTCCTTCAACGCCTTCCGCGCGACCGTCACCACCGCGGCGGCCGCGGTCTACTTCGACGCCGTGGTCGAGGCGCGCGAGCGGTACCCGCTGCGCCCGATGGCCGCCGAGCGCAACGCCCTCATCGCCGAGCGGATGGCCGCGGCGAACCTGCCCGAGCACCTGCCCAAGTGCCCGCCCGGCATCATCGCCCGCATGGCGATCGACCGGTGGGTCGACAGGCCCGTCTACGGGGTGATCGCGGATGCCGCCGCCTACTCCGCTCGCGTCCACACTCAGCAGCACCGGGCCCGCCAGGACATGCGCAAGGTCAAACGCTGACCAGCCACACTCGTCTCGCCCGCCCCCCCCTTTGAGAGGATCACCCCCTGATGGATCTGTCCGGCTACTTCGGAATTCACGCGGCCGCGGGCAACGCCGGCGCCGAGCGAATCCACGCCGCGATCGCCGAGGTCAAGCGGACCGGTGACGCCGCTCCGCTGTTCGCGCTCATCGATGTCCTGGCCGTCGAGTTCTCGACCGACGCCAAGAGCCAGGCGCAGGTGAAGGAGGACCTGACCGCGTTCGTCTTGTTCCGCGCGTTCTCTGACGCCCAGAGCAAGGGCGACCAGGAGGCCGCGTCCATGCTGGCGTTCACGATGAAGCTGATGGTCAGCGAGGAGACGATCAACGAGGTCATCAACGCCGAGATCGTCGGCGCGGCCGTCCGGGAGGGGACGCTGCCCGCCGACCGGTACGACAAGCTGATGGCCTACTACCGCGAGCGCGACGACCACAACGTCCTGAGCATGATCCGGGAGAACGTCCGCCGCGTCGAATAGCGCGGCCGAGTCAGACGGCCGGGTCGACGTAGGGCGGGAAGCGGCGTTCGCAGGCCGCGACGAGCAACTCGACCTCGGCCGGGCTGTACACGGCGGGCAGGTCACGGATCCAGCTGCGGACCTTCCGGCCGCCCTGCAGCATCGGGATCCCAGAGACCTCCCACCGGTGCCACGGCGTCAACTTCGTCCCGTGGACGACCAGCGCGGCGGGCACCGCGACGTCACGACCGAGCTCGACGGCCAGGATCCGCGCGACCCGGTCCCGCTCGTACACCAGGCCCTGGACGGTCTTGCTGCCGTGGGTGCGGCCGATCCACACCTGCCCGCCGCGTTTGCGCGCTGTGCGCGACTTGCTCCAGTTCTTGCTGTCGGCGACCAGCACCCCGTGCGGGCCGACGATCAGATGATCCAGGTTCGCCCTGCTGTTACCAGCGAGGGCCCGGTCGTGCATGATCACGTAGCCGCGCCGGGCCAGGGGCTTGAGGAGGGCGGCGGTCGCGGCTTCGCCCTCGGCGCCCTGCTTCCACAGCTCGGAGTCGCTCTTGCGGGCCGGGCGGCCGCCGGTCACCAGGACGAGGACGGCGAGGACCAGGACGCCGCCGCCGACACCGATTCGCCACGAGGTCGAGGCGATCGTGAGGGCCAGGGCGACGACGACGAACGCCGCTGCGTAGCCGGCGACCCGACGGCCGAGGCCTCGACCGGTGCGGAGCTGGCGGGCCATCGCCGAGGCGGACGCGCCCGCCTCATCACGTCGTGCGCTCATGGGGTGTTCCTCCGAGGGTCGAGGACCCTAACTGGCGAGTATTGGCGCTAAGGGGTTAGCGCAGGTCAGCGGGGGTTTCTCTGCCACAGGGTGATCGAGGGTTGAGGCTGGTTCTTGGGGTTTCAGGAGTGGACGATCAGGATGGCGCTGTGCTCGTCGGTGTTGGGGTCGAGGGTGTGACTGATGGGTTGGACGGTGAAGCTGAAGCCGGAGGCGAGCAGGACGCCGGCCATGGATTCGATCATTAGGGCGGCGACGCGGTGCAGGAGTGCGTCGTCGCGGCCGTCGTGGATGCGGTTGCCGTCGAGCTGGTCGGCGTCGAGCTGGTAGAAGACTTCGACTTTGTCGCCGCGTCCGCGCAGCCGGAATCCGCCGTCGCTGGTCGATTCCCGTGGTAGCGGGGGCAGGGTGGTGTCGATGCCCTTGAACCCGGCGGAATCGAGCACGGCCCACACGCTGGTGGCGAGTTCTTTGCCGGTGGGGGTGAGGAAGCCCATGGTGGTGTCCTTGGTCAGCGAGTGGCGGGGGCACCGAGGGCCTGCAGCACGGTCCGGGCGTCCAGGGCGTCGCCGAGGGCGCGGTGGCCGCCGCCCAGCGGGAGCCACCGGCCGATCCTGAGCCAGGTCGACCGGGCGTTCATCAGACAGCCCCACCGGTCGGAGCTGGGCAGGAGGGTGGTGTCGAGGCCCGCGTGGCGGTGCGTCGCGGAGATGCGGCCTTTGTCGAAGTCGCTGTTGTATGCGGTGATCTTCTTTCCCTCGACGGCGGCGAGGAACCGCGGGAACACCTCGGCCCACGAGGGCGCGCCCGCGAGCTCGTCATCGGAGATGCCGTGCACGAACCGTGCGCCGTCCTCGACCTCGACGCCGCCAGGGTTGACGAGGGTGTTCAACAGGCACGCGCCGGTCGAGGCGTCGACGACCGCCAGCTCGATCACCACCCCGCCGAGGCCGGTCGTCTCGGTGTCGACCACGACGGCCGCGCCGGGCTCCAGGCAGGCCCGCGCCCACCGGATCACTTCACCGACGGCCGTCGACAGGACGATGTGGTCCCAGTGCTGGGACGCGCCGTAGTGGTCAGAGAGCGCGGCGGTCACCTCGGCTTTGGTCGGGTGGCCATCGGCGGTGTACTCCCAGTCGATCTCCCATTTGTCGCCCGCGTTCCAGAAGTGCGGCCACACCTCGACCGCGTACCGGTCGCCGAGCTCGGCGCAGAACGCGCGGATCACCTCGGCGCGGGCCGCGGGCAGCCGGGTGTACTCGCGGAGCGGGGAGACCTCCCCGGGCTTGACGGCGCGGACGGCTTCCCAGTCGACGCCGGGCACCTCGGCGATCACGTTCTCGAGGTCGCCGACGGAGTACAGCGGGATGTCGACGGTCTTGCGGACGCCAACTTCGCGGGTGACGTGGGTCGCGGCGGTCAGCCAGCCGGCGGCGAGGACGTAGTCGAAATCGCGGCGGCGGATCTCCATGTGCGCGGCCGCCTGATCGGGGCCGAGGAGCTGCTCACGGCGGACCCGCTCGATCAGGTCCTCATCGGCCGTCAGCTCGGCGATGATCGTCCGCTCCCAGCGGCCGAACCGGCCGGGCTTGAGGCCCCTCTCCTTGGTGATCCGTTCCAGGTCGGATGGGTGCCAGTCGAGCCAGCGGGCGGCGTCCTGCGGAGTGATGGAGGCGGCGAGCCAGGCGAGCCGGTCGGCGACGATCTCCTCGACGACCTGGCGGCCGTCGTCGGTGGTGCCGAGGGCGCGGACGGCCGCGACGTCGTACAGCGCCCACTTCTTGTAGTAGTCGACCTCGGCGACCAGCTCGCGCTTGACCAGGGCCCGGATGTCGTCCTCGACGACGGGCAGCCCGGTCAGCTCGGCCAGGAGCTCGGCGCAGCGGGTCAGGCCGAGCGGCTGGGGCGGGATCGCCGCCCGGAGGGCCGCGGCCCGGGCGGTGAGGTCGTCGACGAGCGGGCGCGTCCAGAACGCGCCGAGGTCCGGGTCCGGGATGACGGCGGCTTCGCGGCCGCGGTGCCAGTCCCCGCGGGACAGGCCGAGCGCGTCCTGCAGCTCGGTTTCGGAGTACAGGTCGGGCAGCAGCGCGGCCAGTTCCTCGGCGCGGCCGACGAGGGCGTCGACGGTGGCGCCCTTCCACCGCGGCGTGCTCAGGTCGTATGGGGGGAGGATCCCGCCGGCCGTGACGGCCTTGTCGACCTGGGTGTGGGTCCAGCCGAGCGCGGCGGCGAGCTGCCCGTGGTCGTGGGCTTTGGTGCGCGGTGCCGCAGCGGCGGGCGTGCCGTCTTGGGTGGCCGTCATTTCGCCGGGTCCTTTCCGTGAGCGTCGAGCCGAAATTGCGCGGGCCGGTGGTGTCGAGAACGACGGTAGTCGGCGGCACCGACATTCTGCCGCCGGTCGCCGAAACCCGTGAGCGGTAACAGTCCGCGCGAATCGACCGCCCGCCGGACGGCCATTCCACCCGCGCCGGGAAAGGCAACCGGTAACAGTCCGCGCCGAAAAGTCCTCGGCCGCCTGGCGGCGACCATCGTGGCGGCGCGGCGAGACCCGCGCGGGGGCCGGGGCGGCCGGTTCGCCGACGGCGAGGCGTCCGGCTGATCTTGAGGCCGCTTCGCGCTCGCGCGAAAATCTCCACTGCTGATCTTGGTCCGGATCTCTCCCGTCTGCCTCTGCTGACCTCGGCTCGCTCCGCTTCGCCCTTCACAAGCCTCAACCCCCGTCGCCGTCCCGTCTCCTCCTACTGCCTCACCCCTCCACAAGCTTCACACCGAGGCATTACAATGTTGATGGTTTGTCGATCTTGCTCGCTTCGCTCCGCAAGATCTTTTATGCCCGCCCGCTTCGCGTGCTGGCCAGGGGGTATCCCGCACGCTGCGGGGGTTCGGCCGAGGCCGGGAAGGGGGTGAGGATCATGAGCGTGGTCGCGTCCGTCGCCCGCGGCTACGACGTCGAGTACTACCTGAAGTGCGCCGGGAAGGGCGCCGAGGGCTACTACCTGTCAGCGGTCGCCGAGATCGGCGAACCGGCCGGAATCTGGAACGGCCGAGGGTGTGCGGAACTGGGTCTGGACGTCGGCGCTGAAATCGACGACGAGACGATGCGGCTGCTGTACGGACAATTGCTCGATCCTCGCGACCCGAATTTCCGGGACAAGAACATCAAGGCGGAGGACAAGGCCGCGCTGGGGAAGCCGCCGCGCACTTTCAAGACGAAAGAGGAAATCTTCGCGGCGAAGATGGCGGCTAAGCCGGACGCCACCCCCGAGCAGATCGCCACGATGGAGATCGAGGCCTCGAACGAGGCCCGCAAGGCGCTGCTGTTCCTGGACTTCACCATCTCGGTGAGCAAGTCCGTGTCGGTCGTGCACGCCGGGTACGAGGCCGCCGCCCAGGAGGCCGAGCGGGCCGGGAACATCGAGGCCTCGGAGTTCTACCGCGCCCAGGCCAAGACGGTCGAGCGGATCATCATGAACGCCGTCGAGGGCGGCCTGGAGATGCTGCAGGACGAAGCCGGCTACGCCAGGGTCGGGTACCACGGGGCGATTCCGAGGGATCCGGTCACCGGCCGGAAGCTCACGGAGTTCTCGACCGGCAAGTTCGTGAGGGCCAAGGACTTCATCGTCGGATCGTTTTTCCAGCACACTTCTCGCGATGGTGACCCTCAGCTGCACGTTCACAACTTGATCTTGAATCGGGTGCTGTGCCCGGACGGGCAGTGGCGGACGCTGGACTCGCGGGCGATCCACAAGTGGCGTGCCGCGGTGTCCGAGTACGTTGGCCGCCAGGTGGACGAGGACATGACCACTGAACTCGGCCTGCGGAGCACGGTCCGCAGCGACGGGAAGGCCCGCGAGATCGTCGGGGTGAGCGAGCAGATCCGCGACACGTTCTCGACCCGGCGGATCGGGATTGCCCCGGAGATCCGCAAGCTGGCGGATGAGTACGAGGTCAAGTGGGGCAAGAAGCCGAATGCCCGGGTGCTGTTCAGCATGGGGCAGTGGGCGACCCTGGATCGGGCGAACCGCAAGGCCAAGAAGAAGCACGCGCAGCCGCGCGAGGTATCCCTGGACGTGTGGGAGCAGGCGATGCGGGCCGCGGAGCTCGGCTCCCTGGCCGATATCCCTAACCGCATCGAGGGGCATCTTGACCTGGAGACCCTTCAGGGCATCGCCGGGAAGACGCAGGAGGAGATGCGGCAGGTCATCGACGTCGCGGTCGCCGAGCTGGAGGCCGCCCGGACGTGGTGGACGCGCCCGCAGCTGATGGCCGAGATCTCCAAGGCGCTGCCGGACTACCTCGGTGGCCTGGACAAATACCAGATCCGGGACGTGCTGAACGAGCTGACCGACAACGCTCTGGCGCCCGGGGCCGGGCACGGGGTGTTGCTGCTCAACGCGCCGGAGCTGGTCGCTACCCCGCCCGAGCGGGTCCGTGAAGAGGACGGCCTGTCGATCTACGAGGCGCACGACGTGCGCCGCTACAGCACTACTACCCAGATCGACCGGGAGGAACAGATTCTGGGGGCTGGCCGCCGTCTTGGTGCGCCCTCGGTCGAGAAGGAGAAGGCCGCAGCCGCGTTTGGCACGTCCGCCGAGGAACTCGACTTGCTGCTCCACGGGACCCGCTCCCGGAAGCCGATCGGCGAGCGCGTCGAGGGCGAGCAGGGCGCGGAAGCTCCTGGCACTGCCGAGGAACCAGCGGGGGCACTGGCAGGCACTGGCGACGTTGCCGGGGCACCGGCCAGCGGGACCGCTGAGGCCCCCGGAGGCGGCTCCGAGGTTCCTGGCACAGAGACGGCGGGCGCGGCGGAGCCGGGCGAGGTTCCTGGAACTTCCCAGGTCGGGGGCACTGTGGCACCCGTCGAGGGGGCGCAGGCACCGGCGGGCACCGGCGAGGAACTGCCGCAGGAACCGGCGGAGGTTCCTGACACTGCCAGCGAGGCACCGGCCGAGGTTCCCGGGTCCAGCGCAGAGGCTCCCGGCACCGTCGAGGCGTCGGCGGGCGCGCCGGGTGCGCAGGGCGAAGGACCGGCCAACGCTGATCCTCATGGGGAGCAGGCCGCCGCCGCGGCCACCGAGGTTCCCGACAGCGCCACCGACACACCGACGGCGAGCACCGGCGATCTTCACGAGGCACCGGCCGACGCGGCGGCCGGGAGTCCTGGGGCCAGCGCTGACGGAGCGGCGGGGGCTGGCGAAGTACCGGCAAGCCCCGTTGATCTTGCCGGGGCGTCTGCCGCCGAGGCGGCCGAGGTTCCCGGCAGCGGGTCGGTTGGTTCCGAGGCACTGACGCAGGAACCGAACCAGGTTCCAGACACCGAGACAGGCGGCACCGAGGAACCTGTCGAGGCACCAAACGAGGTTCCAGGCACCGAGACGGCACCCAAGACGGCACTGGCCGCCAGTGCCACGGGCGCCGAGGCACCGGCCGTCGAGGCTCCCGAGATCGCGGCAGCCGTGACGGGCACCACTGAGCGGGCCGAGACGGAACCGGCCGAAGGGGTTGACAGCGAGGACCAGGAAGTTCCTGGCACCGCTGAGGAGACAGCGGGAGACCGCCCGGAACCGACCATGGAACCGCTGCCGTTGCTCGGCGACGGCTCGGCGATCATCGACCCCGCCGACCTGGTGTACGAGGTGAACGGCGAGCGGTTGCGCGGCGACCAGGCCGCGGCCGCCTACGGTGTCCTGACCTCGGGCAGCGAGGTCGATGTGCTGGTGGGGCCCGCAGGCACCGGCAAGTCGATGACCATGGGCGTCTTGTCGGATCTGTGGCGGCAGGAGACCGGCGAGAGCGTCGTTGGGGTGACGATCTCCCAGAACGCCGCCGACGTTCTCGCTGGTGAGGGCTGCGACGAGACATACAACATCGCGGCGTTCCTGTCCGCCTACGACCGAGGCCAGGGAGGCCTGCGGCCGGGCCAGCTGCTGGTTGTTGACGAGGCGTCCATGGTGGACACCGCGCAGCTGTCGGAGCTGCTGCGGATGGCGCAGGTCGCTGGCGCGAAGGTCTTGCTGACCGGTGACCCCGCCCAGCTGGAGGCGGTCGGGGCGGGCGGCGCGTTCCAGATGCTCGCCCGCGAGCACGGGTACTTCCAGCTCACTCGGGTCGCCCGGATGAACGAGCAGTGGGAGCGCGAGGCATCCCTCAAGCTCCGCCAGGGCGACACCGCGGTGCTGGCCGAGTACGACAAGCACAGCCGCCTGGACGAGGGCGACCTTGAGGAGATGACGGACAAGGCCTACCGGAACTGGCTCGCCGACACCCTGGCCGGCCATGACTCGATCCTGCTCGCGCCGACCGGCGATCAAGCCTCTGAGCTGTCGCGACGCGCCCGCGCGGACCTTGTCGCCCTCGACAAGGTCGACGAGAGCGACTTCCAGTTGCGCGACAAGAACTTCGTAGGAAAGCGCGACCGGATCATGGCCCGGCGGAACCACTCGGAGATCGAGAGCGTCGACGGACGCCGGATCACCAACCGCGACGTGCTCCGGGTGGTCGGCTGGGACGAGCAACGCCAGATGATCGCCCAGCGGTACCTCGGACGGGACCGCGAGACCGGCAACGAGCGGTGGGGCGAGACCTACAGGCTCCCCGAGGGCTATGTGCGCAACCACGTCGAGCTCGCCTACGCCGGGACCGTTCACGCAGCTCAGGGACGCACCGTCGACACCGCGCACGCTCTGGTGCAGGACGGCATGGTCGGCCGGGCGATGCTCTACGTGATGATGACCCGGGCACGGATCGCGAACTACGCCTACGCGGTCACCAAGGCCCGCGTGGCCGAGCCGCAGCCGGACACAGTGGAGGCCCCGGAGCTGTCCGTCGAGAAGCTCCGCGCCGCCGAGCGCGCCGTCGACGAGCTCGTCTCGGAACCAGCCGCCGGTGCCGAGGCGCCGTCGCAGGAACCAGCCGAGGCGGCGGACGGAACCGAGGAACCGCGCGAGGCACCGGATCAGGAACCAGGCACCGAGACAGGCGGCACCGAGGAACCTGTCGAGGCACCGAACGAGGTTCCTGGCACCGAGCCCGTTGGTGCCCAGGCACCTGTCGAGGAGACGGTGGCACCGGCAGACACCACCGAGGAACCCGCCACGGAACGGGCTGGGGTTCCTGACACCGTCGAGGTACCGGCCGTGGCACCAGAGCCGAGTTCCACGGAACCGGCGTGGGCACCGGGCGAGTCCGTGACCGTCCGGCGCGGCGATGGTGAGGAGATCCTCGACGCCGAGGGCCGGCCGCTGGAGACCGGGGACGTCCTGCGGGTCGAGGAGGAGCAGCCCGACATCGAGGGCCGGGTGATCGTCACCCGCGATCTCGGCGACGGTGAGTTCAGCGAGCCGTTCACCGTGGTGCCCTTCTCGCTCGACTACTGGACGGCCGTCGGCGAGCTGCCTGCCGCCCCCGAGGCGACCGCGGCCGCCGAGGACACGGCCGAGGACTCCGTCGAAGTCCGCGCCATCGGGGGCCAGGCCACCGAGGGCGAGACGGCCGGGCAGCAGCAGGGCCAGGGGTTGAACGAGCCGGTTCTCGACCGGTTCTCCGTGCTCGGCGCCGCGATGCAGGGTGCGGAGGCCGAACAGACCGCGCTGGAGGTCATCCGGGACGAGCAGATGCTCGCCGGGCACCCCGCCAAGCTCGGCGCCGTCTACAACAGCTTGGTGTCCGAGGGGGCCGAGGGGTACTACGACAACGTCCTCAAGGGCGTGCTCACCGAGGACCAGTACAACCGGCTGCAGAAGGATCCGGAACGCCCCACCCTGTTCCGTCTTGTCCACGCCGCCGACCTGGCCGGCGAAGATCCCGGGCCGTTGTTGATCGACGCGGTGAGCTCACGGGAGTTCGAGACCGACCAGTCGCCCGCCCGCAGCATCGCCGCGGTCCTGCACTTCCGGGTCAAGCAGGCGCTGGGTACCGACCAGCCCGAGCCCCGTCTGTACGAGCGGTTCGCCGACCGGCCGAACCGGATCGTCGACCCGGTGGATCGTGAGTGGGCCGAGCGGCACGAAGAGGTCCTGGACCACCAGGCCATGGTGTTCGGTGAGCAGCTCGCCGAGACCCCGCCGCCGTGGGCGCTCACGAACCTCGGCCCGGTCCCCCAGGACGACCTGATCGCACGCGCCGAGTGGGAGCGCCGCGCCGGGATCGTCGAGGTCTACCGGCAGCAGTACGGTCGCCTCGACCCCGAGGACGCCCTTGGCCGCGGCACTGACAGCCCCGAAGCCGCCGTCGGGCGCAAGGCCGCCTACCACGCGCTGGGCTGCCCGAACGAGCAGCAGGAGGTTCGCGACGTCAAGGACGGCGAACTGTGGCGGAGGACGCTCGCCTACGGTCGTCAGACCGAATGGGCGCCGCCGTCGGTCGCCGACGAGCTGCGCACCGCCGGCCATGCCGTCCGCACGCACACCAACCGCGCGACTCTCGCGGACGCCGAGGCCAGCGTCGCCGGCACCGTCGAGGAGCGGGAGCGGCTGACGGCCGTCGCCCAGGGCCACCGGGACCTGGCCGACCAGATCGAGCAGCGCCGCCAGGAGCTCGCCGAGGTCGATGCCGCCCGCGTGCGCTGGCACACCGAGACCGAGCAGGCCCGCCAGGCCGCCACCGATGCGATCGCCGAACTCGAACGCCGCCACCCCGACGCCGGGTTCGGCAGACTCCACGACGACCCCCGCCCGAACAGCCGTGCCCAGGAGGAGCGGGAGCAGGACCAGCAGCGGGAGATCGAAGGGCAGGGCGCCCTCGACCTCGGCGACACCACCAAGCAGGCCAAGAAGGATGAGAGGGCCGCAGGCCGCGACCGGCCGGTCAAGGAGCAGGCCGCCGAGAAGACCCAGGACAAGAGCGCCGAGCGCGAGCAGGTCGCGGGTCAGACCGAACTCGACCTGACCCAGGGCACCGAGCACGATCAGTCGCGGCCGGCGGTCAGCGCCGAGCTTCGAGACGCGATCGTCCAGGCGCGCAGCGCCCAGGCCGTTCTCGAAGACCGCGCCCAGAAGCAGAAGGCCAAGGAGGCTGCCGAGATGGAGGCCGCCGCCCGGGAGCACGGCGACGACGCCCGCCGACAGCAGCAGGTCGCCGAGAAGGACCGTGTCCGCCAGCAGCCCGAACGCGCCCCGGCCCCCCAGCGCGCAGCCAGCAGAGGCGAAGAGCATGGCCGTAGCCTCTGACACCACGACCGGGCTACGGTGACCGCTATGGGCGACCCACGGCAGATCGTCGAACACCGCATCGTCCGGCCGCGCGAGCACATCAACAACGTCCGCGACGCGGCGCTCAAGGTGGTCACCGACCAGTCCCGGGCGGACCTCCACACCATGGCGTGGGCTCTCGGCGAACGCACAGACGCGCCCTTCACTGGCCACACCACCACCGCCGGAGGGCCGACGCCCGCCGAGGTCACCACCGAGCTGAAGGCCGTCGACGCCGTCGCGGTGAACCGCTATGGCGACCTCCCAGAACATCCCCGCCGCCGCGCCTACGACGTGCAGCGGATCCTTCGCTGGCTGGTCGGCCAGGTCGATTGGCCGCCGATGTACGGAGCGCCGAGTGGTTCGGCCAAGGCGGGTGACCTCGTGGGTGGCCGCGGCGACATCGTCCGCACCCCGACGCAGATCCTGGCCATGCTCAGCGCCGCCCGCCGCGGCTTGGAGGAGCAGGTGCCGATCGTCTACGACGGTGCCGCCCAGGGGATCATCGCGTCTCTGGAGTTCATCCTCGGCCGCCGCAACACCTCCCCCATCAAGAGGACCTTCCATCACGAACTGCCCGACGATGGAGACCTCGACCACGTGGCCGCGCAGGACGTCGCCAACGCGAACGGCCCGTGGGCGGCCGAGTACTCGATCGGTTACGGGCTCGGCGTCATGTTCACCCACTCCTGGCTGACCGGCCGGACCATCAAGCCGCCCGTCGACCGGACCGGGGAAGTCCGCGCCCAGCTCAACGACTGAAAAACGCAGGAGGGCCCGCACCACGTGGTGCAGGCCCTCAGCTCCACAGTTGTGCATGTGGAAATGCGGTTCGTCAGTTCGCGACTCCGGGGACGTTCGCGCGGATGTAGGGGATGAACCCCTCGAAGTCGCCGTATCCGGCGTCGTGGGCGTCGCCGATGTCGCGGAGCAGCTTCTGCAGCATCGGCGGCACGGTGGGGTTGGCCGCCAGGGACGCGGCGGCCGTACGCTGCTGGGGGTTCCACGGCCGGTTCCAGGCGGTGTGCCGGAGCAGGCCGAAGGCCTGTTCGGTGGCCGGGTTGTCGAAGACCGGCATGGCGGCCGACGGGTCGGTCTGGGGTTGCCAGCCTTCACCGGGGACGGAGGGGCCGCGCCCGTGCGAGCACTGGTGCAGGACGTCCTTGATCCTGCTCAGGACGCCGGGGAGCCACCGGTCGAGCCAGTCCATCGCGTCGCGGCTGCCGCGCTCCTCATGGACGAACGCGGCTTGCCACTCGACGTACAGGGACGACAGCTCCCACACGACCGCGCGGTGCTCCGGCCAGCAGGTCCGGATGATGTTGACGGTGTAGTCGGCGTACTCGACCTGCAGGACCTCGGTGACCCAGTCGGCCAGCTCGGCCAGCCGCTGTTCGCGGGTCGCGGCGTCCATCGTGAGCCACGACCATGCGACCGGTTTGGGGGACTCCTCGCTGGCCGCTCCCCCGCCGCCACCCGCACGGCCGCCGCCGGGGGCGGACAGAGCCGCGACGGCGGCGACGAGCCCGTTGATCGTGGTGCCGAGCTCGTTGAGCGCGACGATCTGCGCGGTGTGGCTGGCCAGCAGTTCCCCGTGGCCGTTGACGGTGTCGGCGGTGTCGTTTACGACCTCGGCGACGGCCGTCAGCCGCGAGGTGAGATCACCGAGGGTCTGCTTGACATCCTGCAGCTCGGTGGCCAGGACCCCAACAGCGGGGTGCCGTCCTCCCCCAGCGGGAGAGGACGGCGTCTTACGTTCGGGCACTTACAGCTCACCTTCCGGCGGGTCCCACGGCCGACGAGGCCGGAGCGTACGCGGCGGCTCCGGATCGGCCGGGCGGTACCAGCCGGGCGTCTCGTTGACCGCCTGGGGCTGTTGTACCTGCTGCGGAGGCTGCTGGGGAGCGTAGGGCCCGTCCGGGCGCGGCGCGCCCTGCTGGGGGCCCAGGCCCAGCGGCGGGGCGACGTGCCCCTGGCGGCCGCCCCAGGACGCCGGGGGCCCCTGTTGCTGCCCACGCTGCCGCTCGCGGTGTTCCTGCTCGGCACGCCGCCGCCGCAGGTCGTCCATCGCGACGAGCTCGGCCTGCTGCTCCATCCCCGCGTTGGAGGCCAGGCCCCCGCCGACGGCGACGTCGAGGGAGATCTTCGGCGCGAGCATGAGCGGGACCCGTGCGCCGGCGGACTGCCAGGCCTTGAAGTCCGAGCGCTTCCAGAACCGCTCTTGGCGGACGATGGTCGGCTTGGCCTCCCCGCGGACGACGACGGCGTGCCACTTGGGGATCATCCGGACGGCGTGCGGCGGCAGGACCTCCATGTCGCCGTACTGCGGTTCGCGCTGCATCTTGCCGGTGACGTCCCGGGTTCTGCGCATGTGGGTCAGTACGTACTCGGTTCCCACGACCCGGTTGATCCGGTCGAGGAGGCCGTGTTCCTGGCATCCGTAGTGGACCACGACCGCGCCGACGGTGGACCACAGGGCGTTCGCGCCCCGCTCGCCGTAGCGGTCTTCGATCTGCGCCCAGGTCTGGGAGTAGATGTTCATGCGGATCCCGGACCCCGCGGAATAGGACGACCAGTCGACGATGGGGATCGGCGAGACGTTGGCGATCTCGTCGAGCTCCAGGGTGAGCGGCGGGTCGAGACGCTTGGCCTTGCTCCGGGAGCCGAGGATCACCGCGTAGTGCTTGAGCTCGGCGAGCCAGGCCGTGATGATCGGCGGCACCGGCGAGTTCGCATCCCCGGAGGCCACCAGGTAGATGGTGTCCCGCGAGCGCAGGAACTGGACGAAGTCGATGCTGTGTCCGGGCGGCGGGGTGACCATCCGGACTACGTCTGGGCTGTGCACGAACATCAGGACCTGGGTCAGGGTCTGCTTGACGCTGTCCCGGGTCTTACCGTTCATCTCGATGTAGTTGTAGATGAGGGTCGCGGCCTGCTCGGAGGGTGTGCCGCGCCGTTCTTCGGCGGTCAGGATGTGCCAGGGCTCCCAGTCGCACATGTTGAACCACCGGTAGACGTCCATGATGTTGCGGCCCGCCAGGGCGGCCGCGTGCATGTAGGCCGACAGGGTGAGGGTCGCGGCGTTGTTCCAGAATCCCTTGTCCTCGACTCCGCTGGTGTTGATGGCGTTGACCATGTTCGCGGCCCGCCGCCAGGCGGTGCGCGGGTCCTGGCAGCCCTCGACCGGGTCCCACGCGAACGTCGAGGCGTAGTCGCCGACGCCCTCGGGGTCGAAGACGTGGATCGTGCCGACCATTGCGCGCAGGCCAGCGGAGTTGCGGACCAGGTCGCCGCGGATCGAGGTCGCCACGACCGGGCCGGGCGCGTCCACGATCCTGCCGATTGCCGTGGCGGACTTGCCGCGCTGCGGACCGGCGATCGTCAGGACGATCTCGCCGAAGGTGACGTAGCAGCGCGAACGCCACACCCAGCCCATCGAGGACCAGCCGAGGAACGTCGCGTACTTCCGCCAGCTCTTGCGCTTGCGGTCTTCCTTGGTCAGCGACGGCCGCGAGATCGCGGCGTACTGGCGGGCCCGCTTGAGTCCGTAGTCGGACACCAGCTCCCCGCGGGTGGCGAAGCCCGGACCCAGCGAGGTCCGCCACTTCACCCGCTTCTTCAACTTCATCCGCGGCTTGCGCTGACCGTCGAGGCTGTTCTTGACCTTCTGGTACACCAGGCCCGCGAGGACAGCGAGCGTCAGGCCGCCAGCCGCCATCAGGTAGAACTTGGGGCCGAGGTGCCACGTCGGAAGTTCCGGGTCTCCCTGGGCCGAACCCGTATTGATACGGGATAGCGTTTCGTACACTGCCGCGACCATGTGATCGCGGCTAACGTCCAGTGCGTGGTGCATGGGGTCATCTCCCGTGTGCCAGGGCCGCGGGGGCGCCGGTCGCATGGACCCCCGCGGCCGCCTCTTTGAAGGTGTGCCGCCTCGTGCTTCCCGGGCAGCCGGAGCCGCCCGCGTCGTGCTACTTCGGTACGCCGCGCTTGGTCAGCTCGGAGTGCAACGCTTTGAGCGCCGAGGACGGATGGGCATACCCGACCTTCCCGAACAGCTCCCGCGCCATCGCGCCGACGCCGTCCCGGGTCATGTGCCGCACGTCGCCGGCCTCCCCCATCGCGTCGTACGCCGCGATCAGCTGCTCTTTCTTGGACGCCTCACCCTCACCTGCAGGTTCATCCGTCACGTCATCAATTCCTGACCCACCGTTACCGGCCGTGTCCAGGGCGCGCAGCGCCTCGGCCGAGTCGTCCGGCTGCAACCGCGCCCGCGCGGCCGCCGACCCGTCGAGGATGCCCGCCAGCTCGGGGACGGTCATGCCGTTCAGCTTCGGCAGCTCCGCACCGTTCACTGGGGCGGCCTGAGCCGGGACGAGCGGGACCCGCTCGACGCCGATCACCGGCTCGACCACGGGCGGGTCGAGGTGTTCGATGGCCTGCTCAACGGCGGGTGGTTCCACATGCGGAATTGCGGAACCATCGGTCGCAGGTTCCGCGGGGGCCTTGATCTCGGCGCGGCGGCCGGGGGCCACGGGAGCGGTTTCCTTCACCCAGCGACGGAACCCGCCGAGGGTGGAGAACGGGGCCAGGACCAGCCGCAGGAACCACATCGCGGTGCCCGCGAGCGCCGCATACGCGCTGCCCTCATCGTCGGCGCCGACCCGGTTTGACAGGGCCTGGCGGCGCACGACCGCGATCAGCCGGTCCGACGCCGAGGCGTACAGCAGGGCGGGGAGCACCCACACCACGATGCTCTTGGGGTCCGACAAATCGGCCGACAGCAGGTTCATCACCAGCGAGCCGGTGACGCACGCGACGTTCAGGAACCTTTCGGTAATCGCCGCGCGGCCGAGCCGGGCCTGCGCCAGGGCCAGCAGCGCGAAGATGACCGCTGCGGCGTCGAGGCCGAGGGCCTCCAACGTCGAGGCCAGCGGCTCGCCCTTGATGTTGTGCACGAAGTGGTACTGAGCCCGGTAAGACACGTAGCCCTGCGCCGCGGCCAGCACCAGCAGCAGGAGCGCCGCGCCGCCCAGCAGCCAGCCTCCCAGCACATCCTTGGGCGCCGACGGCTCAGCGGGCGACTCGCCGCCCTCGGCGGCCGCCGCCTTCTTCTTCCACCTCTGCGGGGGGTAGGACACCTTGTAAACCTCCACCGGCCGGCCGTCCGGGAGACGATCAGCACCAGGTCCCAGACTGTCAACGTGACTGCGGTCTGCGCCAGTGAAAAGACTGGTGATGCTCATCAGAACGCCTCTCCTGTAAGGGATGCGGCGCTCTGGGCCTTACATCCCGCGTCGCTCCAAGTACTCCTCGAGAGCGATTCGAAGGACGTCCTGGACGTCCATGTCCTCGGCGGCCGCGGCCATCCTCGCGCGGCGGCGCAGCGACGAGGGGATCCGTCCGCCGAACTGCACGACAGGGTCGTCTTTCGCCGCGGGCGCGGCGGCCACAGCTGGCATCTGATCACTACGCTCCTCCCGTTCCATACGGTCAGGGCGCTTCTCGTCGTTGGCCAATCCCCTACTCCCCTCACACGTGATCCGTTGTGAGGAGCGTACGAGCTGACAACCACGCAGTCACACCCCGCTATGTTGTTAACAATATAGCTGGGTTGGCTTGTTGACAAGTTATCTGGGTTGGGCGCACGCTGGAGGCACGCCAGCACGGGCAGCACGGCCGGGCACCGAGTGAAGGAGACGAGATGGGCCAGGCCGACCCGAAGGCCGAGAAGATCCGCCGACGCCGTGCTCGCCGGCGACATGACGCCGCAGGAGGCCGCCAAGGCCCCGGCGGCACCATCGCCCAGTTCGCCGCCGACTACGTCGACGGCCAGCAGTAGCGCGCCCAGCGCGCGACGGGCCCCAGCAGGCGGTGCAACGCCAACCGAGGCCCTCGACCACCCCGCACCTGACGAGACCCAGGAGTGATGATCTGTGAGCCAGACGAAGCCCGACCCCGACACCAAGTACGACGCCACCGGAACCGGACGGAGCGGCGACGCCGCGTCGACCAGCAGCAACTGGGATCCCCACGGCCTGCTCAAGAACGGCCGCGCCCTCGGTCAGGCCTGACCCGTGCGCCCGGACTGCCCCAACTGCCCGAACGGGAAAGGCACGCTCATCTGGTTCGGCAGCATCGGCGACGCCTTCCGCTGTCCGACCTGCCGTCACGAGTGGCTGGTCACCCCGGACGGCCAGATCGCCCCGATCCCCTGACCGCCCGATCCCCCTCGGAGCCCCGGCCCATCCCCGCCGGGGCTCCGTCGTTTCCAACACGGAGAAATGCCCGCTCGGCCCACGGCGCGCCAGACCGCGCCCGGGCAGGCGTGACCGATCAATAGGGCGATAGTCCAACCGATAGTTCGACCGATAGGGCAAAGCCTTGAAGTCGCAGGCAGGCAGGTAAATCGCCGCATCGCTGAACGGCGACTTGACCCGTTGGTTACGTGCCTGCCGAGGGCGGCGCGTGGGACACTGCCGGATGGTGCAGCCGATGAGACGGCCGCGCGAAGCCTCCACACGGAGTACCCATGACCCACGAAAGTCTCGCCACCTCGGCACTCAAAGCGGGCCTGGCCGAGGTCGTCCGGAACCTGACACGCTGCATCGTCGTGGCGAACGACAAAGGCGGCGTGGGCAAGACGAGTACCGCGTCCAACCTGGCCGCCCTCTACGCGAACCAGGGCTACCAGGTGCTGATGGTGGACCTCAACCGGCAGGCCAACCTCAGCGACGACCTGGGATACCGCGGATCGCCCATCGACGACCAAGGCCTCAACCTGCTGCTGGCCATCCAGCTCGGCCAGCCGCTCGTTGCCCAGCCCGTGCCCGGGCGGCCGAACCTCTTCGTGGTTCCCGGCGGAACCCACCTGAGCTCCCTCACCCCTGTCCTCACGAACATGCTCGCCCAGACCGGGGCGCAGGCCCTCGAAGGCCTGGCCCGGGCACTGGCGCCGATCGCCGGGCCGTACGACATCATCCTCATCGACACTCCGCCCGAGAACCCGATGCTTGTCGACCTCGCGTTGCGCGCCGCCCGATGGCTCCTGATGCCCACCCGCAGCGATGGGGGAGGCCTGGTCGGCATGAAGCTCCTCGCGGAGCGCTTCGTCATGGCGAAGGCACAGAACCCCGCTCTCGCCCTGCTGGGAGTGCTCCTGTTCGGCACCGGCCGCGGCTCCACGGCCATCCACCGCGAGGTGCGGAAAGACGTGGAGGAAGCATTCGGCTCCGCCGGCTCACCCATGCTCGCGACCGTCATCGGCTATGGAGAGGCGATCGCCCGCGCGACACGCAAGCGCGGCCGCGTCGCCCACGAACTCGTCGAGATCGCTAAAGAGCAACCCGACCGGTTCGCAGCACTCCGCCGCAAGAAGGACGGGGAAGACGAGGACGACACCGCCTCAGACGGGTTGCCCATGATTCCGCTTGCCACGGCCGAGGCCGTCGCGAACGACTTCAACAAGCTCAGCGTCGAGGTGTTCCAGATCCTCGCCCAAGCCGAGCAGGCATCGTGACCGTCGCGGGGCTCGGCGACGCGTTCGGGACGGCAGGAGCCACAGGCCTCAACAACATCATTCCGCCCAAGCAGCCCGCCGCGCCACCGGACGATGCTGGCAGCGCAGGCGAACAGGACCCAGAGCACGCACGCCAAGAGGAAGAGCGGATCGCAGTCGCGGCGGAACTTGCCCGCCAGGCGGAGATCAAAAGACTCAGCCTGGAAACCGAGGCCCAGGTCGAGCAGGACCAGGAGGAGCAGGAAGGCGACGGGGACGCCATCGTGACGGCGGCCGATACCTTCCAGGTCCCGATCTACCTCCTACCCGCCGCGATCGAGGCCGCGGTGAAACTCCGCCAGCGGCGCCGCGTCCAGAACGCAACGATCGTGTTCGATGCCCTCGATGCGCGCCGCGACGAGCTACGGCAACTCATCAACGAGCGGCTGACCTCGGCCCAGGGACGACCAGCGAACAGCTTGTTCCCCAGCAGGCCCAGCAAATCAACCCGCACGGCTGCAGCAGCCCAAGGCCGACGCCGCCTGTGGAGCATCCAGGCCACCGAGGCCGAACTCCGGATCCTCGACCAGCTCGCCGAGCAGTCCGGTGCGACGTCCCGCAGCGAACTGTGCTCGGTAGCCGTCGAGGCCCACCTCCTGCCCCGCAGGAGAAAGACCAGCTGAACCGAACCGGGGCCCCGCGATCGACCAAGATCGCGGGGCCCCGGTTCGCTGCTAAAGGTCGAGCGCGCCCTGTTTCACCCGTGCGGTGAAGCCAGCGAAGGCCGCTTTGCCGAATGCCAGGTTCGGCAGGGTCGGGTGCTTGGAGTCGCGGACGCCGACGAGGCCGGGCGCTCCAGCCAGCTCGACACACTCGCCCATGTCGCCCTGGCTATGGGAGCTTTTGCGCCAGGCGGCATCGTCGAACGGGCCCTGCGTTGATCGGGCCGGGCGGTGCTGGGGAAGAGACTGCATGATCCTCACTTCAACTTGCTGATCATGTCGCGCATGAACCGGATGGACGCATCTGGGGCCAGGGCGGCGGCCTGCAGGTGCTGGAACTTCAGACTATGGCTTTCGACATCGTCTGCTTTCTCCAGGTACAGCGCACTTGTCCCCGCTTCGATATACACGATCGCCGGGTCTTCTTCGTAGGTGAGGATCACGAACCCCGAGGACAAGCCGACGTGCAGGCCAGCGGCGAACGGCAGGATCTGCAGGTTCAGCCGGTCGATCACGTCGGTGTCGATCAGGCGCTGGAGCTGTTCCCGCTGCTCTTCCAGCGTGCCGAACGGCCTTCTCAGCGCCGCTTCGTCGATCACCATCCACACATTGGGCAGCTCCTCGAACATCCGCTGCTGCCGAATCGTCCGGAGCTCGACGCGCTTCTCGATCTCTGCGGGGTCGCGGACGAGGGCGGCCCGGGCCAGCGCTCGGATGTAGGCCGGGGTTTGGAGGAGACCGGGGATCACGAGTGGCTGGTAGACGTGCAGGCTGCTCGCTTCTTCCTCGAACCCGACGTAAGTGGCGCTTTCTGGCATCTGCCCGAACTGGGCCTCCCACCAGTCGCGCTGCTTCGCCTCGCGCGCCAACGTCATGAGGTCGGCGGTGGTTTCGGGGTCGGTGCCGTAGAGCTCGCACAGGTCCTTGACGTCTCTGGGGTTCGGCCGCTTCCAGCGGTTCGCCTCCATCCCGCCCAGCTTGCCCGGGGACCAGTCCAGACGCTTGGCCACCTCTTCGACCGTGGAGAAGCCCGCCGTCTCGCGGAGCTGCCGAAGGGCACGGGAGAGGCGACGGCGACGAACCGAAGGGCTGTAGCGGGATTCAGGCACGGTCAGCTCCAGGTCGTCGGGTGGATCCAAGGTGGCCAGCATCGTACGTCTTCCCCCGTTCGCACGTTCTGTGATCCGGACATTAGGACATCAATCAGGGCTGTATCAAACTTTGAGCTTGCAAAGTTTGATGCTACGGGACCATAGTGAGTGTGAAGCACGGCACATCCCCCCCAGCCTTAGGGCGAGCCCCCCATCCAGGAGGAGCCCCGCGTGTTGTCAGGTCGACGCCGTCTCTTTGAGACCGGCTCCCGAGCCGAGGAAGTCCCGCAGGCCTTCGATGCGCCGCGTGTGCGCTTCCGGGTGCGGCCGACGGACCCGCGCCGGGTCCGTCTCGGGGAACTCCTTGTGGGGGTCATCGACGATCAGCGCCGCTTCACTCCGTCCGGACCCGTTCGCGCGGCCGTGATCGAGGAGAGCGACGGCCCGACGCTGCGCGTCTCGAACATTCACGACCACGCGCTGACCACCACGATCACGTGCCGTGAAGTGGCGGCTGGTCTGTGGTGGCCGTACTGGCCGGACGGTGAGCCCGTTGGCCAGATTCACCACGGCGGCGACTTGACCAGCGCCGTCTTCCACATTCGGCGCCGTCTTTGGCCCGCTGGGAAGTGATCACTATGACGACTTTGGCCACGTTGAACGAGGAGTTCCCCGGCTGGAATAGCTGGTCGAGCGACGAGGGCCACCTGTATGCGACCCGCCGCCGTGCGCTGCCGCTGGCGGCCGCGAAGTTCAAGCTGTGGCGCACCCTGGACGCCATCGACCCCGAAGGGCTGCGCGCGGAGCTGCTGCTGCAGGCCGAGCGCCAGGAGCGCGCCGAGGCGATCCTGGGAGATCTCGGATGAGCGCGTCCGCACAGCCGAGGCTCCGCCCGGCACGCGCCCGCTACGTCGAGCTGATCGACGAGGCCCGCGGCGAGTACGTTCGCGGCCAGCAGCAGTGCGTCCGGCTGATGAACACGATGCCGGGATGGCTGGTCATGTGGGGATCCGGCTCCCGCCAGTTCTTCGCCTACCCCGTGAGCTGGCCCAACGTCGCGATGCAGCGCAGCGCGAAGCCGGCCGAGCTCGCCGAGCTGATGCTCGCCGCGCAGATGGCCGGTGGCTGGTCTTCCCGCAATCTCCCGGTCGCCCCCGCTGCGCTGAACGCGCGGGGACGACCGGGCCACCAGGTCTGATGGCCACCGCGACGAGCCGCTGCTGCGCCTGTGGCGCGCGGCTGTCGGCCTACAACCAGAACGCGGTCTGTGGAGTGTGTGAGCGGGCGAGCCGTCCCGAGCTCCAGCAGACCGAAGCGCCGCACCCCGTGCGACCGGCTGAAACCCAGCGGGACGCGGCGCGCACTCCGGTCGGCGAACGCGGCGTCGACCGGTTCCACCAGCCCCAGCCCGGTGAGATGACCACCGGGCTGGGGCTACGTGCTTTCCACGGCCCGCACGTCCCGTCCCGCCGGCACGCCGCCGAGACGATCGACTGGCACCGCGTCCACACCCCCGCCGAGGGCCGGCTGCTGGATTCCACGTGCAGCTGCAGGTCCCCGGTGTGGGAGCTGTGGGCGCACGGCGGGCAGCGGTTCATCCGCCGCACCGGAAACAACCAGGCGCACGAGACACATCCGATGCGGACCTCCTACGCCGATGACCTGTGGCAGCGCCTCGTCCGAGGCGAAGCCCGGTAAGACCCACCCCCTGATCAAGGAGACAGGTGTGACGATCACGCAGGAACGACCCGTCGAGTCCTACACGGACTGGATGGCCGAACTCGAGGTGACCAGGAGCTGCCAGCTGCTGTGCACTGGCTGCTACTCCAACTCCGGGCCCCGCGCGGGCACCGGCAGCATGAAGACCGCGGACTGGCTGACCGTGATCGACGAGGCCGCCGACCTCGGGATCGGGACGATCCAGCTGATCGGGGGTGAACCGACCACCCACCCGGACCTGGGTCTGATGATCCAGCGGGCGCTGATCCGCTCCCGCAAGGTGATCGTGTTCTCCCACCTGGCGGAGACCCCGAGCCACCTGTGGTCCGACCTCATCCACCCCGAGGTGAGCCTGTCGACGTCCTGGTACTCCGTCGACCCCGTCATCCACGACGCGATCACCCGCACCCCTGGCAGCCACGCCAAGACCCTCACCGGGATCAAGGAGGCCCTGGCCCGGGGGATCACTGTCCGGGGACGCATCGTCGACTACGGCCGCGACGGCCAGGACGCCGAAGGCGCCGCCGCCCAGCTCCGCAAACTCGGCGTCACCGACGTGCGGATCGGGTCGGTCCGCGAGGTCGGCCGCGCCTCCCGCAACCTGATCGACGCCGCGCCCGCTTCCTGTGGCATGTGCGGGATCGGACGGCTGGCCATCGACACCCACGGCCAGCTCATGCCGTGCGTACTCGGCGGCCGCCACCTCAAGGCCGGCGACGTCCGCAAAGGCCTGAGGCGCCTGCTGGCCAGCACCCTGTGGGAGACGACCCTCGACGCCGTCGAGCGGCCCGCGGCCGTCCAGGCCTGCCCGCCGGCGGACTCCAACGACTGCAACCCGGCCGTCTGATGCAGTGGCTGGAAGCGGCGGACCAGCTCGCCGCACACGTCACTCTCCCCGGATCGGTCTGGCGTCCGGCGATCGCCTCGATCCCGCGGCACGAGTTCGTGCCCGCGTGGTGGGACGGCACCGCCGAGGGGTGGGCCCGTCGCGTCGGACGCGATGACGAGGCCGCCTGGCGGGAGGTCGCCTACGACCCGCGCCGGAGCCTGGTCACCCAGATCTCCGGCCAGCACGCCGACACCGCCCCCGCCGGGACGCTCATCAAGGTCGGGCGGCCGACCTCAAGCGCGTCCATGCCGGTCGTCCTCGTCCAGATGTATCGGCACATGGTCGCCGACCGGGCCCGCCTCGACGGCCTGGACGTCCTCGACCTCGGCACCGGATCCGGGTACGGGACCGCGCTGCTGTCGAGCGTGTTCGGCGACGACCACGTCACCACGGCCGACGTCGACCCCGAGCTCGTGAAGGTCGCGGCCGAGCGCCTCGACCGGATCGACGTGCACCCCAAGACGTGCGTAGTTGACGGCCTGGCCGATCTGCCGGGCGCGTTCGACCTGATGGTCGCGACGTTCTCCGTCCCCGGCATCCCGACGTCCTGGCTGACCGCTTTGCGGGAGGGCGGCCGGTTCGTCACCACCCTGGCGAATACCTCGATCATCCTCACCGGCAACCGCACCGCCGACGGCGGCGCGCAAGGCTGGGTCGAGCGGGACTGGGCCGGGTTCATGACGGCGCGCCGCGGGCCGGGCGACTACCCGCCCGTCGTGCTCGCCGACGAAGCGGCCGTGACGAACCTGATGGAGGCGTGGGACGGGGTCCCCTCGACCTCGACCCTGCCCGTGGTCGACCTCGACTCGGCGTGGGAGCTGGCCACGATGCTGACGCTGACCGTGCCCGGCATCGAATGGCACTACCTCGACCGCAGCGCCCAGGACGGCCGCCGCTCGCTGCTCCTGGCCCACCCCGACGGGTCGTGGGCCGTCGCCCACACCACGACCGGAGGCCGCGAGTCCCGCATCGTCACCGGCGGCCCTCAAGATCTCTGGCACGAACTCGAAGAGCTGCGCTGGCGGTGGCTGTGCGACGGGCAGCTGCCCTGGCGCGGCGCCGTCGCCACGATCACCCCCGACGGCGAGCTCACGCTCCGCCGGGGCTCTTGGACCCACACGATTCCGCCCATCACCGATCAGGAAGGGTCATGATGACCACCACCACGATGCCCGACGCCGCGAAGGTCGCCCAGCGCGCCAGCCGGATCCTCACCGCCATCAAGGTCGACGACGGGTACTCCCGTCTGGTGAAGACCTGCGGCCTGTACAACAGCGATTGGCAGTGCACCGCGGGGACGATCACCGTCGACCGCTGGGACGTCGCCATCGACGCCGAGCCCCTGCTGGAGGAGGCCCTGCGGGCCCTGGCCCTCAAGGCCGCCGTGCACGACATGACGGGGAACCTGACGGCGGCCGAGCTGCCCGTCGCCCGCCCCGTCGACGAGGTCCTTCACGCCGTCCTGGCCCAGCGGACCCTCACCGAGGAGATCGCCGAGCGCGCCGGGATCTCCCTGATCCACGCCACCGACACCGAACGCGCCGCCCCGCCGTACACGGTCGGCTGCTTCACCCACGTCGCCTACGTCGCGGCGTGGGGCGAGCCGCCCGCCCGCTACTGGATCCCCGCCGACGAGCAGGCCCGCCGAACCGCGATCATCGAGCAGCGGCTCGCTGAGGTCGGCCTGTTCGACCTTGGCCAGCGGCACGCCATCACCTTCGCCGAGGTCGAGCTATTGGCGGGATAGCTCCCGCCCCAGCACCCTGCGCAGCGCCTCCACCACGGGGGCGCTGCCGAACCGGCCGGACGCAGCGGCCTCCGCGACTTCCACCGCGGAGTGCAGCTCGTCCGGCTTCGCTGTTCTCAGGATCGCCACCAGCCAGCCCTCAAGGAGGTCTTCCTGATCGGGGAGCACCAGGTGCTCCGCCGTCGGGGTGAACAGCTCCCGCCGCACCGCCGGCATCTCCACCCGAACCCCCACAGACCGCGGCTTCGCCGCAGGCACCACGGCCTCGACGGGCAGAGGCTCCCCGGCCGAGGCGTAGCAGCCCGCGGGCAGGCCCACCCGGAACGGGTGGACACACACCGCGACGCCCGTCACGGCGTCGACACGGCGGCCGGTCTCCGCATCGAAACGGTGAGAGGGCAACGGCCGGTCAGCAACGTCGAACTCGCCGAGGCCGAGCTCCTGAGCCGGGCAGACCGTGCAGCAGTCATCAGGCCATTCAGCCCGCCGCCACCCCGCCTCGATCGTCATCTCCCCAGTCTGGACGACCCGCGCCTGATCGGCAGCGAAGTCGAGCCGCCCGTCTTCGCCACGCCCTACACCAGGACGGGCACCACGCCGCCGACGAGGAGCCCGGCCCGGGCCGCGGCGTTGACGCGGGTGATTCCCGGATCGTGCGGGCCGGTCGAGGCCAGGTCGAGATTCGAACCGATGAGCAGGACCGCACCGCCGAACGAGGCCGCGAGGTCGTCCCACATCGGGCTACGGACGAGGTCGCCGTCGTAGACGGGGCTCCCGTCCGGCGCCGTCACCACCGCCTCAACCGGAGACGGCAGCCGCACCGACCAGCCCGCCGCAGCGCGCGGCGGGGTACGGCCCGCCGAGGTCGCCAGGTGAAGACCGAGCCGCAAAAAGAAGTACACGACGGCATCGACCCGGTCGCCAGGCGCACTGATGGACAGGCCGTGCGGGATGTCGATCACCAGGACGGGCCGGTGCCCCGAGACCCCGGGCCACAGTCCGGCGACCACCACGGCGGCGACGTCGTCGCGGGCGCGCAGAGCGCCGGGGGCCAGGACTTCGACGGCCGAGGCCCGGCACGTGCGGTGCGCGAGTCTGGCCAGCGTCAACGGCCCGGACCGCTGGATGACCACCGCGGCGGGCCCGTCGGCCAGGACGGCGCGCTGTTCGCATCCCAGGCAGTCGTAGCCGTCGCCGGCCTTCTTCTCCAACTGCGCCAGGTCCTCAGGCGGCATCAGCGCCGCGACCTCTGCAGCGACATCGAGCACGTGCGCCTCCCAGGGGGGTCGAGCCGAACGGCTTCAACCCTACGAGCTCACCGGCGTGGCCGGGCTCCGGAGCAGGCTGGGGCGATCGGCTGCCGCCCGAAGCCGCGCCGCCGACGGTCATGCTTCCGAACGGACGTTGCGGATGCCGTCGAGTACCGCACGGTGATCGGGCGTGACGGACAACAGCGGCGGAAGCGGTCAGCGGAATGGGGAGTTTTCCCTGTTCAGCCCAGACGCGCCCCAACAAAAGCTTAGGCCCTCAGTGATCCACTGAGGGCCTACGTTGCGTGTTGTCGAGACAGCAACAGGGCTGAGCATACCCCGGCAGTGCTCCCGCATCACGGACCATACGCGGTTAGGTGTCCCAGAGATTGCGCCACTGCTGTGACAAGCGCCGGCGGCTCACCCACCGCTGTAGGGCAGGCCTCGGCCGAGACGGGTTACTGGAGAGATCGCCCAGTGAGCCGTTGCCCCGCGATCGTGAGGTTCGGGGTAGAACACGGCAGGCCCAGGCTCAGCGTCCCGCAGAGGGAGCGCGACGGATCGTTCACCGCCCCGACGAGGGGACCGTTGCCGAGAGGCGATCTCACATGCCGCCCTGGCGGACGCTTAACCACGTCCGCTCAGTGAGGCTCCGCACCTTTCATACTGGCGTACGGACAACCACTGACCCTCAGCCCTCGACCACGAGAACGCCCGCATTGGGCGATCTGTCGGGGGCTGGGTCAGATCTCACCCCCCGATCGCCAGGCCCCGGAGCCACAAGGCCCAACCCTTGCGACCAGCTCGCGCACGATCAGCGCTGCGGCCACCAGTCGATCGGCTCGCCATCCTGGCTCGCTCTCGCGATGGCGAGAGCGGTGGCCTCGACCGTGCCGCCCGAGACCTGGCAGAAACTCCACAGCTTGCGGGCGGCTTTGGTGTAGCCGTGGATCACCTGGTCGACCTCGAAGGCGTCCACCTCCCCGGCACGGTGCCGGTCGACGACCTCGGCGACGCGCGCCACCAGTTCGCCCAGGCAACTCTCGTGATAGGCCGCCACCGCCTCGAAGGCGGCCCGCCGCTCCGCCTTGGCCCCCATCCCGCCGACGCTACCGCCCACGCCCGCGCCGCTCGGCTCAGGGCACCCGCTCGACGTCGACGAACCGCCACGCCGTCTTGGAGTCGAAGACACCCCTTCCCGGTCGGCAGCTGGGATGGTCTCGGCCAGGCCGATCGCGTCAAGGGCGCTGCGCGTCACCACGGTGACGGCCGATGGCCGCCCTTGATCCGCCCGACCTGGTCTGAGGTTCTCTTTTTCGCCCCGGGGGAGGGGGAACTGGTTGGGGAACCAAACCCGCGTGGTTCGTTCACCTGTTCGAGGAGTGCGATAGCTTCGCGGCGTGACCGACGAGGCGATTAGCGCGCAGACCGAGGCCGGCCGCCCGGTGTGCATCATCCGGCAGGGCCGCAGTTACGAGGTGAGTGTGATCGAGCAGTGGCAGGAGCCGGGTAGCGGCCGCCGGTTCCGGCTCCGCGTCGAGGACCAGGGCGTGCTCGCCGTCGCCGACGTCGTCCAGTACGGCCGTGGCTTCTGGCTCCGCGGGTGGTGGAGCTGATGGCCACCGCCTGGATCGAGGGCCCGCTCACCGGTCATTGGGGGACAGACATGGTCGCCTTGCACCAGTGGGGCAGCTGGGGTGGATACCGCTACAGCCGCGTGCTGAACATCAGCCAGGGCACCGCTGAGCTGGCCGTCAAGGGCGACTCCGCTCCCGCGCCCGACCCCGAGGAGTACGGGCCGGCGCCCGCCGCGGTCCCACACGAACTCGCCTACTGGTAGCCGTCCGCATCCGGCCAGATGTCCCCAAAACGGGGACAAGCCGGGGCCTGTGTCCCCATAATGGGGACATGGAGAACAGTGAAGACGGCGTCCACGAAGACGCGGCGGTCGAGGCGTTCGAGCGGCTGCGCGGCGAGCTGCGCCAGCCCGAGGTGTCCCGGGCGATCCAGATCCTGGCACTGGTGACCGAACACGCCGTGGTCCGCGAGGCCGATGGCCGTCCGGTCTCGGTCGAGACGCTGCGCGACGGCCTCATGCAGGTCCCCGGAGCCCACCTGGACTTGGACTACTTCGAGGGCCAGCTGATCGCGCTGGCCAGGTCGAAGCGGATGACGTGGCAGGACATCGCCGAGGCCCTCGGCTACGAGCGGCGCACCGCCGCCCAGCTGCGCTACAAGCGGCTACGCGACCGGTTCGGCGATGGCCTGATCGGCGGCCTGGCCGGCGACGACGCGACGCCCGAGGAGGGATCGTGACGCGCCAGGCCAAGCAGATGATCGACCAGGGCCCGCGCGGAACCCGAAAGTTCCGCCGTCCCGAATAGCCACCGCCCGCCAGAACACGCGGGCCCCGGAGGCGGTGCAACGCCAGCCGAGGCCCTTGACCACCCGAACCTGACGAGACCCAGGACAGATGACCCGATGAGCATTCTCGCCCAGACTCCCGCTTCCCCCCACGGCTACGCTCACCACGTGCCGACCTACCCGAACGGCGTCCCCGCGCACCCGGCCCCGTCCGCGTTCGGCAGGGCCCTGGACCGCGCCCGCGAGCTGCGGTACTGGTTCGCGATCACCCTGGCGGTGCTCAACGCGCTCGCTGGAGCCGTCCTCATCCTGCAGGGTGAAAGCGCCCAGGCCTTGCCGATGATCGCCCTGGTAGGGGCCATGATCTCGGTCGCCAACATCACCGTGCCCGAGCGCAGCCCCGCCGCGTGCTGCCCCGGATGGGAGGCCTGGCGATGACCACGATGATCCTGTTCGGCCTGGCACCCGTCACAGTGCTCGCGCTGATCATGGGCGTGGCCATCGGCGTCGACCGGTACCGGGCTCACCACCGCGACCCACGCCGAGGCATCGTGGCCGTCGTCGACCGGCGCACCTACCGCGACGCCGCCCGCGCCGCCGATCAGCTGATCGCCCTCGGCGAGATCGTCAAAGCGCACCACACGATCATCGGGATCGAGCTCTGGCTGCGCGGCGAGATCCAGATCGGCCCCCGTCGCCGGCGGATCGAGTACGCCGCGGCGTTGGAGCAGTGGCAGCTCAAGGACGAGCCGCTTCGCCTCCAGCTCGGTCTCCCACTCGACCGGTAGCGATTAGCGCAGGTTCTTCAACCCGCCCGGGTGAGCATCGTTCAGGGCCACCAGAACCTTGGCCACCGCGGCGTACACCCGGGCGTGGTCGTAGACGCCCAGCCCGCCCGTCGCCACCTGACCGGCCAGCAGCTGCAGCACGCTCTGCCACTCGCGCGCTGTCGCCGGTTCGAGCGGAACCCGCGCCTCCCGGACCGTCTCGACAACCCGCTCGACCTCGACCACCTGGCGGATCACCTCCCGAACGGGGTCGGTCCGGACCAGCCCGGCCGCGACCTGGCGGCCGATCCGCGCCTCGACCGTCCGCAGCTCGCTCGCCCTGTTCCGGTGGTTCTTGCTGCAGTACCGCCTCGGCCGGCCCGCCCCGCTGTAGACGATCTCGACTCCGCACCAGGCGCAGCACGTGGCCACGGGATGCTCAGCGACGACCTGGCCCTCGACGGCGGCCGCAAACTCCGGAACGTCTTCCGCGTCCTGGCCGTGCTCGACGGCGGGCGCGCCGATGGCGTCCCGCTGCTCTTCCTCGGTGCCGTCGACAAGGCCGGCGAACAGCTCGCCCTGGCCCTCGATCCGTGCCGGTTCCCGTCCCAAACAGCCTCCCGATATCGTCCCTTGTGTACCTTAACTTTCGTCCCAGGCGTAATTGGTGTTCGAAGTGCAAGAGGTGTCTCGTCGGGCTGTTTGTGAATTTCTGTTCTGTTCATGAACAGTGGGCGTTCCGCGGGTGGAAGCAAGCGGGCGGACGTCCGGAGTCAGCGAGCTGACGGCAGGCGTGCGCGTCCGAGGGTGCGGCCGGACGTGCGGACTCTTGCCGAAGGCGACAGGCCGGGCGCACGATGGCGGGGGAGGAGAGGAGCGAGAGATGCGGCCGCAGGACGTACGGATCGCCGAGGGCTACCGCGTCCAGGTTCCGCAGCGCCTGCCGCGCTCCCGCTACCCGCCGACCGAGATCGGCTGGCCCTGGGCTCTGCGCATGATCGGGTTGCAGGGCCGCTACTTCGAGGCGACCGTCGTCGAGGTCACCGAGACCGTCCTCGGTCCGACGGCCGAAGTGCAGTGGGTCAGCAACCGCCACCAGGTCGAGCTCGACCTGTCCCTCGACCAGGTGATCGCCCTCGGCCTGCCCGCCGCCGGGCACTACCGCGTCCGCGGCTACCTGACCGACGACGAGGGGCGCGGCGTGAAGCTCCCCGAGGTCGAGACCATGCTCGTTCCCGTCCGCTGGCTCCACCCGCTGACCGACCCCGAGCCCGCTTGGCCGTCGCTCCCGCTCGACCGATTCCGTTAATAATCTACAACGTAAAGGTGTCCGGCCTCACGATCATCAATCGTGGTGGAATTGTGTGTGGCCAGTAGTGAGCCGACTTGCACCAGAGTGACTGTTCGCGAGAAAGGCGGCCGGATCAGTGAGGCCGCACGAACGGCTGGACGCGGTACTGGCGGTCGCTTGGAAGCCGACTTTCGGCATCGCGACCGTACGCCAGCCATGTCGTAAAAGAGGCTTTGAGGGGTTCGGTGCGGGGGGCGCGGTCGGAGCAGTGACAGTGTGTGGGCCGGCCGAGCGAAGGCATGTCCGAGATAGTCAATTCAAAAGATCTTCGGGTTCTGCACGTTGCGGTGGTCCGCATGGTGCGGACGAGACTCGGATGCATGTCGTCGCAGCGGTCGGTGTAGTTGCGTTCGAGGTAGCGCTGCACGATGGGTTACGGCGCGGACCGGTGGGAGAGCTTGGGGCCGCGGTCGCTGCGCGCGGGTGATTGGCGCAGGTGTGGCCACTGGGCCGAGTCGCGCGGCGCGCGACCCCAGCGTAACAAGCGAGACGACACGGTCACGGTGAGTTGAGCAGTTCGGCGGGTTACAGGCCGATGCCGTCGAGGGCGTTGTCGTCCCAGCGGTCGGCGTCCTCGAAGTAGGCGAGCAGGCTCTTGGATCCGTCGGTCCAGCCGCCGTGTCGGCCGACGCGGACCAGGTCGTGCTTGGCGCGGCGGGAGGCGGTGGCGAACCCGCGCCGCAGCGAGTGCCCCGACCAGCGCGGCGGCAGCGCCCCCGGGGTCGACGAGGCGGAGGCCAGGCCCGCGGCGAGCGCGGCCGCGGCGATGATGTCGGCGACTGCCCCGTCCGACAGCCGTCCGTCCGGGTGGCCGATCACCTTGCCGTTGCGCTTGAGGGGGACGGCGAAGCGGCCGTGCCGGTCGATCCGCACGAACAGCGGCCCGCTCGTGCGTCCCTCGGCGGCGAGGATGTCGCGCCAGCGCTGGAACGTCCGGACCGGGCAGGTCGCCGCGTGCTGCCCGTACAGCACCGCGACCTGCTGCACGGTGCGCTTCTTGCCCCGGTACACCCGCACGTCCAGGCCCTCGACGGTCTCCTCGACGTCCTCGAGGTTCACCTCGACCAGCTCGCTGCGCCGCGCGGCGACCGCGAAGCCGAGCACCATCAGGCAGGCGTCCCGCGCGTTCTTCGCCGGGGTGGAGTCGAGCGCGCCGACCATCAACTTCAGACTCGTCGGGACGGCCGGCGCGGCGCGGCGCGGGACGGCCCGCGGCTCGTTCCGGGTGCGGGCGAGCTCGTCAGCCCAGCCGGAGATCACCTTGCGGGCGCCGAGGAGGTCGGGCTGCGCCGGGTAGCCGGCGGTGCGGTGCACGACGCGGATCGACGACAGCGCCCGCGAGATCGTGCCGGGCCGCAGGCCCTGGCCCTTGAGGAAGGTGGCGTACTCGGTGATCGTCTCGGCCGTGCACGGTAGCGCCTTGCGCGCGACGTCCGGCGAGGAGCACCAGGCGGTGAACCGGCTCCAGTCGCCCGCGTACGCGCGCCGGGTCTCCTCCGGGACGCCCGCCGCCACTGCGGCGGCCGCCTCGACCGACAGCCCCCGATCGGTGCCGAGTTCGCCCGCGGGAACCGGGGCCGGGTTTTCAGGCGCCGGAGCCGACGGGACGAGGGCCGCGGTGGTGGTGGTGGGCCCGGCTGATGCGCTCATGGTGTGAACGTACTCGCGAGGACCGACAACGCAGGCGGCCGGAGACGGCTTTTCAGGCCCCGGTCCCCGACCCGTTTCGATCTTGATTCTGACTGCCGATAAGGACTCTTACCGGGAGCCAGAACGGAGCGAGGCCCGATCTGCGGCGAGGAGTCCGGGAACCGCCGTTATCGGCGAGATGGATCTTCGGGTGGTGGGGTGATCCGGTCGACGCGCATGATCGCGATGAGGTCGAGCTCGGTGTCGATCTCGTACTGGACCCGGTAGTCGCCGACCCTGAGCCGGGCGTAGCCGCCGCGGACGAAGGCCTCCGGCGGGGCCGGGTCGACGGCGAGGCCGTTCACGGCCGCGACGATGGCGTGCATGGCGTCCTGGTCGTGGAGGTAGCCGCGCATTTGGGCGCGCGCCTCCAGCGTCCATACGATCTTCACGGGGCGTCGTCGCCGAAGAGCTCGGCCATGAACTCCTCGTGGGACATCGCACCGGGCATCCCGGCGGCCTTCCACTCCTGATACTCGGCGTGGTGGGCGTCCATCTCCGCGTTCTCGAGATCCTCGGGAGTCGCGTTGGCGGCCAGAGCGTGCAGCCGCCGGTATTCCTCGATCGGGACCACCACGGCGACGGCCTGGCCGTCGCGCTGGATCACATCATGATCGGCGACGACATCGACGCGGGGCTCAACGGGTTGCGCGGTCACGATCTCCCCTGCCTTCCTCGGGCCCTTGCTGCCGGTCTCCCCAGCGTAGCGATGATCTGGCAACGGCGGCGGCGACGTTCTACTTAGCGCTCGGCAGGCCGGCGGGCTCCGCATCCTGGGGAAGGTCTTCGAGGAGGTCGTCGAACTCGCCGTCCTTGACGCCCGCGACAAAGGCCTCCCACTCGCCAGGGGTGAAGTACAGGATCGGCCCATCGGGTTCGGCGGCGTTCCGCATGGTGATCGCTTCCTCCCCGGGAAGGAAGATCTTGTTGTCTTTGCGGTACTCGTCAGGGACTTCTTCCGACGGGATGAACTCGATGATCACGCCGTCGTTCTCATCGCCGTAGATTTCAGTGCGCCGCTCGCTCATGCCGCGAACGCTACCGAATGCCGGGTGCCGTCGATCGGCGGTGTGCGACGATCACGGCCATGAATCAGGAGCCGAACGGTCGCGTCGTGGCGCCAGCGGTCGAGGCGATGTTGCGCGACCACACCGCCTCACGCAGCCGTGTCGTCGACGACCACATGTTCATGGTCCCGTTCGGTCGCCGTCCCGCCTCGCTCCGGTTGCAGGTCTTCACCGCACCGGACGCGCTCCCCGTCATGGTCGCCATCCAGACCGAGGGCGAGGGGCCGTCGCTGACCAACGCGGCCGAGACCTACGTCGAAGCCGCTCGGAAGCGGTTCTTTCCCGAGGGGCCGTCGCCGCTGTGGATCCAGCGCTACGACTTCCCCGACCTGTTCGACGGGTTCTCCCTGGTCACCTTCCCACCGGACGGTGGGCCGGAATGGTGGACGGTCCCCGACGAATGGATGGCCAGGCTGGTCGGCGGTCCGGTCGACCGCGACCGCGGAGCCGGGTTCGTCCCCTGCCCGCCCGAGCCGGAGCAGGTCGACGAGTTCACCGTCGCCCGGGTGGCCACCCTCCCGCGTCCGACGACGTGCAGGACCGAAGGATGCATGCCCGCGAACGGCATCACCCGGCTGGCACGGACCCTCCGGCAGTTGCGCCCCGACCCCACCGCCCGCGCCTGCTGCTGGTATCACGGCGGATCCTGGGAGGCTGTCAACCAGGCGGCAATCGGCTTCCTGCGCCAGGCCCGCGCCGAGGGCGTGGCTCGCGACGAGGTCGGACGCCGTATCCTCGCGCTCGCCGAGCTGGCCGGCCTGCCCGAGTGGGAGCACGAAGCGCTCTACAGCTTGGTGAGGGAGCCGATCTTCCCCGTGGGAAAGGGCCCCATTCACTTCGTCAACGGCTGCCACCGCTCCCAAGCCATGCTCGACCAGGGCGTCCGGCACGCTCTCGTCCAGCACGCTGTTGACGCGCCCGACCGCGCCGAGCTGCAAGCTGCCTACGACGCTTGGATGGACGTCTACGCCCAAACACCGAGGGCCTCCAACAACATGGCCTCTACCAGGGCGAACGCGACAGAGCACGCATAATTACCTGTTATGCGCACTGGAGGTAGTCCGCGCGGGCGAGCGGTCTACGCACAGGGGGCGAGCTTGTCGTGCTCGACCAGCCAGGCCCGCGCCGCGGCGAGCGGGAAGGTCGGGCTTTCCTCGGTGCCGCCGTTCGGCTCCGGGAAGTCGGGGGAGCGGCGCCGCCAGTTCACGACGGCGACGCGGGCGACGCCCGCCATGCGCGCGATGTAGGCGAGGTTGATCGGATCGGGCCACACGGGCGGCTCGATCTTGGCAGGGGAGCTCGGCGCGGCGGTGTCGACCATGCCCACCACCTTCCCAGGCAGCGATCAGCGAGGCCGCCGGTTCGGGGAAGGTCCTGCTTCGACAACGGCGGAAGCGCCAGCCGGGTGGTCATCTCACCTGACTGGCGCTGATTGGAACCGGTCGTCGCCCTGCACCGTCGACCGGGCCCCGTGGCCGCTGTCCCGCTGGGCTATGCGCCGGTCGGACGGGAGACGGCCAAGATCACGGTGCTACTCGGTCCAGCCCTCGGAAGTGCCCGCCCGTTCCGCGGTGGCGCGGGCGATGGCGCCGTCGACCAGCTTGCGGGTCCGGGCGACGGCACCGGCCATGGTGGGCAGGTCGGCGACGCCGACGGCTTCCAACTCCGCAACCTCGACCGCGGCCCGCGCCTCGCTCTCGGTGAAGAGGACCCCGTCGACGCCGATGCCGCTGACAGCCCAGCGCGGCTCGGGAGCCGGCGGGTCCGAGGCGACGCCCTGGGCGGGGTTGATCAGCGTCTCGATCCGGTGGGCGGCCACGGTGTGCACCGCCGACGAGGTGATCCGGTAGACGAGCCCGGTCGTCTCGTGCTGCTCCTCAATCAACATGCGAAGACCTTCCTGGCTGGTCAGCCGAACAGGGGCGGGGGAGTCTGGTTCCGACGGCCCGACCAGCCGCCCTCGGGCTCCTGGATGTCGCGACGTCGCGACGGCCGGGGCGTCGACCACAGGGAAGCGGTCGAGACCCGCGGCGCCGAGAAGCCGCTCGCCGACGACGGGCCCGACGGCGTCGAGCCGACCGGGCCGGGCTGTGCCCACATCGGCCGGGGCGCCTGGCGGCCCCCGCCGGACGGCTCAGCCGACCGCGCCCAGAACGGCCCATTGCTCCCACGCTGGGCACCGGAACCCTGGGACCAGCACGGCCCGCTGCCGGCCCGATCCAGCTGATTGGCCCGCACCCCGCGGATCGTCTGGCCGCCGACCCGGACCGTGTAGCGGCCCCAGTTGTCGGCGCCGACGACCACGCCATAGCGGTTAGCCGACACCCCGCCCAGCATCGGACCGACTGCCGATCGCGTCCGCACCCCATCACCGCGCCTATACGTCATGCCCCTCATGGTGAGTATCCGACCGGCTTCGCCACAAGAGTCCCAGGTGTACAACCGTGCAGGTCACGCGGTGTACACCGTCGCCGATCGGTGTACACCCAGGCCCTTCCCGGTCGGCGGAGACCGGCGTCCTCCGACAGCCGCGAGGACGTCGCCGAGGTCGCCGTCCGCGTCGGTGTACACGCCAGCCGGAGCCTGCCGGATCGCTTGCCCACTCACGGCAATGCAGGCCAAACGGGTGCCCACTTGCATGATCGGCGTCGAGGCAGGCACGGTGTACACCATGGGGGAAGCCGAAGAAGCCGGGCCGCAGGAGGCGACCGCCCCCGCCGAGATCGGCATCAAGGACGCCCGCAAGGTCGTCGGCACGCTCGCCCGCGACGCCGGCGAACGCGACCAGATCACCTATCTCACCTACAGCGGCGACCGCCTCGCCGCGATCGTCCCCGTCGAGGCCGCCCGCACTCGCGCCGAAGCCGCGGCTGACGCCGCCGAGCTCGACCAGCTCCGCGACGAACGCGACGCCCTCCGCGACGAACTCAAAGAGCTTCGCGCGGAACTGGACGCCGAGATCGAACACCTCTACCCCGAGGTCGCACGGCTGCGCCGCCACCTCACCGAGGAACGCCGGGAGTACGCCAGCCGACTGGAATTCCAGGAGAACTACTGGGCCAACGGCATCGCCAGCCTCTGGCAGATCATGGAGTTCTACTGCCGCGAGCTCGGCCGCGACCAGGACCTCACCGACCCCCGGATGGCCCGCATCGCAACCAAATACCGCCACGCCCGCGAGATCCTCGACGGGCGCGTGCGAGCCCGAGACGCCTGACGCCGGACCCTGCAACGACGCCCAGGCCGAGGGCGACCGTGATCACGCGTGGCGGAAGGTCACGCACCGCCCGCTCGCCGCTTCCGCGCGGCCTCCCGCTCCCTCCGTGTGTCGAGGCTCGGCGGAGGCCCGCCGGTCAACCACCACGGCGCGCCCTCGTACTGCCGGGACGTCTCCATCGTGATCGTGTGCCAGCGATCATCCCCGCCATCCACCAGACCTTTGCAGCCCGCCAGTGGCCCCTCGGTGCTGCGGATCGCCTGCAGCGTCGGCAGCAGGTGGTCCCGATGCCAGGCCGACGGCCCGGTGCCACCCGCGCCGCTCTCCGCCAGGTCCAGCCACGACAGGTACAGCGCGTGCAGCTGCGCCGCCACCGACGGGTGCTCCCACCACTGCGAACACCACCGCGCACGCCCCGTCGACTCCTGCACATACGTCGGCACCAGCACCGCATCCACCCACGACACCAACTCGACCAACGCAAGCTCCGCCGACTTGCGATCCATCATCGGCAAGAACCGCGCCGCCCTCTTCGGCGCCACCGCGCCGCCCAGCCCATCATTCCCAGTCGTCATGAGCCGAGATCGTACGACCGCCTGCCGACAAACCCCCAGCTCACCAGGGGCAATCGAAGTGCGCGCCCGCTGTTAAGTATCCATGTGGATACTTAACAGCGGGCGCCCGAATGGCCGGCTGGTGGATGGATCTGGAGTGTCGGATCAGTCCGGAACGACGCGGCCTGCCGCCCGGGCGCGGTAGGCCACGATCCACTCCTGGACGGCGCCTTCGGGGTGGCCGGTGATCTCTGCCAGGCGGTCCAGCGGGAGGCCGGCTGCGGCGGCTGCGACGGCTGCGCCGCGGATCTCTGGCGCGAGGTCCGCGCCAGCGGCGGCCTGTTCGCACATCTCGATGACCAGGGCTTCGGCACGCTTCACACGCTCATCCATGAGGGTCATTCTGGCGGGTGATCGGGGGTTTCTTCGCGGATCTCTGCGGTGTCCCACATGTGCGGCGTGATCGGGGTCGTCCAGGTCGTTCCGCAAAGACACCAGCCCTGAAGGTGATCGTCACCGTCATCCCAGGTCAGGGTGTACAAGACCGTTGCGCCGCAGTCAGGACAGGCCACCGTCGTCAGGTGCGTCTCCTGGCACTCCAGGCAGTCCCACCACAGGCGGAATTCGCCGCCCATCGTCCGGCTGTGCTGGGGTTCGTGCTCGGTCACATCGCCCACGCTAATCGGCGGTCGCGGCATGGCACGTCTACCCACTCTTGTCACATCCGACACGCCGAGATTCTTGCGGTACCGCAGCCGCGCGCCCGGATGCGCAATGATCAGTGCCATGGCGAATGTGCGAGTAGGCGCGCAGAGAGGCCGGCGGCAACACGGCGCCGGGCCCCGCGTCGACGTCGAGCAGTCGACGCGACCCCCCAAGCAGCGCGGTCTGATCCAGACCAGCGCTCGCCTCGACGAAGAGGAATACCTCAAGGCCCACACGGCGGCGAAGGCCGCCGGGATCAGCTTCGCCGCCTTCATCGGGATGCTGATCCGCCGCTGCGAGGTCGACGAGAACGGACGCCCACTGTGGGCGGACGAGGCGCAGGCCCAACTCGCCCTCACCGAGGCTGCCTCTGAGGACGCCGCCTGATGAAGCCGACCAGACCAGGCACGAGCCCCCCACGGAGGACGGCCAGCTAAAGCTCTGATCCGGGCAGGCCCCGGAAAACCAACAGGCCCCGAGCGCTACAAACCGGCGACCAACCGAAGCGCAGGGGACCTGTTTCCCAACACCCGAGCACCGAGCGGGCTTTCGCATGCCCGATGTCCGGTGTCGAACGTCTGGAGCATCAGCATAGCTGACCACTCCCGGCGTGGTCAGCTTCGTCCTTTTACGGGCGAGTCGTCGCAGCTCAGCGACGTGGCCACCGCCGGTCACCGCGAGTCCACCCTTGTTGAGCAGCGGGTCGCCGAGGACGTCCTCGGTTCCGCCCTGGCGGCTGTTACCAGCCGCGCCGAGGGTGGGCGTGGACTACAACATCTTCCTGATTGCTATGGGCGGCCGCGGCCGCGCCGGACGGCGGAGCCGTGCCCGCGGCGGCGTAAGCGCACCGCGGCGTACGGCGACGCGGACGCGATGCCGGAACTGCCGACCGACGTGTGGTTCCACCTGGTCAGCGTCATGGTCGCCCGCGGGCAGATCGACTCGTGCCAGGAGCGTCTCGCCAAGCACCTGACGCATCACGCCGATGAGGCGGGCCGGATCACCGAGGTCGAGGACACGGTGATCCCCGGCTACTTCAACCGGCACGACATGTCGAGGAAGACGTTCTACAACGACTGGGACCGGCTCCGCGACGCCAAGCTCGTGCGCCAGGTGAAGGCCCCGTGCCCGGGCCGCACGGCCGTCTACCAGCTGTGCGCGCCCACGCAGCTCCCTGGCGATCTGCCCACCGCGCTCGGCCGCAAGCTCCGCGCCCTGTGGGCCAGGCCGACGACGACCGGCAAGAAGCCGGCCAAGGCCAAGCCCGCCGTGGCGAAGGCCCCGTCTCCGGTGAAAGCCACCGAGGCCATCCGGGTGCGGATGCCGATCGCCGAGCAGCACCGGCTCCTGGCGGACTGCGTCATGGTCGGCTACGGCGCCTCACGCCACCCCAAGCCGCTCTACTCCCAGCTTTCCTGTGGACGACTGCACACGTTCCCTCTTCTTAAGAGGGCCCTCCCCCACCCCCTCCGACTCAGGCCAGGAAGGGGTCTGAACGCCTCTGAGAACGACGCGACTGGAGAACCTCTCTACGACGAGGGGGATTTGGTCAGCCAGGTGATGACCCTCTGCAGGACCCGATGGGGGCCCAAGAGGGCCGCAGGACTCGACGACGATAGCGCGGATCGGCTCGCGCCCCTGGTCAACGGCGCGCTGCGGTACCTGACGACCTCGGACGTGGTCGAGGCGATGACGACCCGCGTCGACTCGGCCCGCGACCTGGGGGCCGTCCTGGCCAAGCGGCTCCGCGCGATCATCAAGTCCGCGCGCCGGGCCCGGTACCTGCCCGTCGACGAGGACCGCGCCGAGCGGACCTGGGCCGAGGCGGCCACCGCGGCCGCCGCCAACCACGCCCGCCCC